>JAGOBT010000133.1 GCA_017999135.1 Burkholderiaceae bacterium | reverse complement strand
CCTGAACCCGCGCCTGCTGGTGGTCGACGACGACCTGCTGGTGCGCGACATGGCGGCACGCTCCCTGCGCCACGCCGGCTTCGACGTGACCGAAACCGACAGCGGCGAGGCAGCGCTGGCCGCCTTCAACCACGCGCCGTTCGACCTGCTGCTGCTCGACGTGATGATGGGCGGCATCGACGGGTTCGAGACCTGCCGCCGGCTGCGCCGCCTGGAGCATGGCCGGCATGTGCCGGTGCTGATCCTCACCGGGCTGGACGACATCGCGTCGATCGAGCAGGCGCAGCAGGCTGGCGCCACCGACTTCATCACCAAGCCCATCCACTGGGGGCTGCTGGTCTACCGGGTGCGCTACGCGCTGCGCGGTGCCGCCGCCCTGGAGTCGATCCGCCAGAGCCGCGAGAGCCTGGCACGCGCCCAGCGCATGGCCCACCTGGGCAACTGGTCGCTCGGCGACGGCGGCCAGATGGGCTGCTCGGACGAGCTGGCACGCATCTTTGGCGCCCCGCCCGAGGCAGCGCAGTGCGCGTCGGCCGAGGCCTTTCTGCAGCGGGTGTGCGATGCCGACCGTGACCGCGTGCGCGCCGCCCGCGCAGCCCTGGTCAGCCAGGGCCAACCCTACCAGCTGACCTTCACCATCGAGCGCTTCGACGGCATCCACCGCACGGTCTTCGAGCAGGCGGCACCGGTGTGCGACGCCATGGGGCGCAAGGTGGCGGTCGAGGGCATCACGCACGACATCACCGAACGTGTCGAGGCCGAGCGGCGCATCCAGCACATGGCCCTGCACGACGGCCTGACCGGGCTGCCGAACCGCGAGTTCTTCCTGCGGCTGGCCGCCCGCACGCTGGCGGACGCCGACCATGGCAGGCGCCAGTGCGCCGTGCTGCAGATCGACCTGGACCGGTTCAAGAGCGTGAACGACGCGCTCGGCAATGACGCCGGCAACGAGGTGCTGCGGATCGTGGCACAGCGCCTGCAGCACCATCTGCGTGCCGGCGACCTGGCCACACCGGCCCAGACCCAGGTCGGCATGCTGGCGCGCGTGGGGGGCAACGCCTTCACGGTGCTGCTGGTCGGCATCGGCCGGCCCGAGCATGCCGCGCGCGCGGCCGAGCGCCTGGCCCTGACGGTGGCCGAGCCCATCGCCGTGGCCGGCACCGAGTTGCGGCTGACGGCCTCCGTCGGCATGGCCCTGTTCCCCAGGGATGCGACCGATGCCGGCCAGCTGATCCGGTTTGCCGAGCAGGCGCAGTACGCCGCCAAGGCGGCCGGCCCCGGCCAGCACCGCTTCTTCGACGAGGCGATGAATGCGCAGGCCAGCGCCCGGCTGGTGCGCGAATCCGAGTTGCGCCGCGCCATCGCCGGGGGCGAACTGCGGCTGTACATGCAGCCCAAGTACATCGCCGCCAGCAGCGCCCTGCAAGGCGCCGAGGCCCTGGTGCGCTGGCAGCACCCTGTGCGGGGCCTGCTGCCGCCGGCCGAGTTCATTGCGCTGGCCGAGGAGACGGGGCAGATCCACGACCTCACGGCCTGGGTGCTGGAGGAGGTGTGCGCGCTGTCCGCCCGCTGCGCGCACCGCGGCCTGCCCCGCCTGCCGCTGGCCGTCAACGTGGCGGCGCCGTGCTTCATGGCCGATGACCTGGTCGACAGCCTGATGGCCCGGGTGCACCGCCATGGCCTGGCGCCTGCCAGCCTGGTGCTGGAAGTCACCGAATCGATGCTGATGACCGACCTGGACCGCGCGGTCGAGCGCCTGCATGCCCTGCACGACCAGGGGTTCAAGCTGTCGCTGGACGACTTCGGCACCGGCTACTCGTCGCTGGCGTACCTGAAACGCTTTCCGATCGACGAGCTCAAGATCGACCGCAGCTTCGTGGTGGATGTCGACCGCGGCGGCAAGGACGCGGCGCTGATCGCCGCCATGCTGACACTGGCGCAGCTGATGCAGTTGCAGGTGGTGGCCGAGGGCGTGGAAACCGCTGCCCAGGCGGCCGCGCTGCAGCGCCTGGGCTGCGGCGTCCACCAGGGCTACCTGTATGCCCGACCGATGCCGGCCGACGCGTTCGAGGCGCTGCTGGCGCGCAGCGCTGCCGGCCACACCCCGCTGAGGGCCTGAACCGATGGACACCTGCACCTTCGCCCGCCGGGCCCTGGCGGCCGCGGCATGGGCCTGCCTGGCCAGCCCCGCGCAGGCCGACAACACCGACGAACTGGCCGCGCTGCTGGCCACGCCGGTCTACGCCGCGTCGAAGTACCAGCAGCGCGCGGCCGAGGCGCCGGCCGCCGTCACCGTGCTCACCCAGGGCGACATCCGCAGCTTTGGCTGGCGCACCCTGGGCGAGGTGCTGGGCGGTGTGCGCGGGGTGGCCACCCGCTACGACCGGGCCTACACCTACCTGGGCGTGCGCGGCCTCAGCCGGCCGGGCGACTACAGCTCGCGCCTGCTGCTGCTGGTCGACGGGGTGCGCGCCAACGACAACATCTACGACTCGGTGCTGGTCGGGCGCGAGTTTCCGATCGACGTGGCCCTGATCGAGCGGGTCGAGTTCATCCCCGGCCCGGGCTCGGTGATCTACGGCCCGAATGCGGTGTTCGGGGTGATCAACGTGGTCACCCGCAGTGCGGCCAGCCTGCGCGGCCAGTCGGTCACTGTCAGCGTGGACAGCCAGCAGGCGCGCAAGCTGCAGTTCAGCGCCGCGCAGGAGTTCGGCCCGGGCGCGCTGCTGCTGGCCGCCAGCGCCGAGCAGCGGCCCGGCACCGACCTGGCCCTGCCGGCCTTCGACCCTGCCGGCGGCGACGGCCGGGTGCAGGGACTGGACGGCGAGCGCGACCGCAAGCTGCAGCTGCGCTGGACGGGCGCCCACTGGAACCTCAGCGCCATCGTGTCGGAGCGGCAGAAGACCGTTCCGACCGCGCCCTACGGGCTGGTGTTCGGCGACCGCACCGTCTGGACCGACCGCATGGCGCTGGTCAGCGGCAGCTGGCAGCGCCTGGCAGCCGACGGCAGCGGCTGGGCACTGCAGACCGGCGTCGGCCAGTACGACTACCACGACAGCGGCCGCTACGAACCCGACCGCCTGCTGACCGCCTACCGCAACCAGGGCCGCTGGTGGCAGGCCGAGGCGCGGCGCACCTGGCGCCTGGGCGATGGGCAGATGCTGCTGGCCGGCGCCGAGGTGCAGCGCAACATCCGCCAGCAAGCCTCCAGCATGGAGATCGACGCCGCCGGGGTGCCCACCCGCAGCGTCAACGCAGACCATGGCACCCGCGCCGGTCTCTTCGTCACCGGTGAACTGGCGCTGGCGCCACGCTGGAAGCTGGGCCTGGGGGCGCGGCTGGACCGCGAGACCACGGGCGCGTGGCATGGCACGCCGCGCGTGTCGCTGCTGTGGCAGCCCACACCCGACTGGGTGGTCAAGGCGCT
Source organism: Burkholderiaceae bacterium (assembly GCA_017999135.1). Lineage (GTDB taxonomy): Bacteria > Pseudomonadota > Gammaproteobacteria > Burkholderiales > Burkholderiaceae_C > Pseudaquabacterium. The sequence goes on along the minus strand of JAGOBT010000133.1, from coordinate 4,381 downwards.
GGCCGGCGAGGCCTACCGCGAGCCCAATTTCTACGAGCGTGCGCCGGCTGAGCCTGGTGCGCCCTGGAACCACACCTTGCAGCGCGAGCGGGTGCGTTCACTGGAGCTGGCCGCGGATTGGCGCGTCAGCCAGCGGCTGCGCCTGTCGGCGTCGCTGTTCGACAACCGCGTGCAGGACATGATCGAACAGTATGCCCAGCCCGATGGCCTGCTGGTGTACGGCAACGTGGGTGCGGCGCGGGCGCGCGGCCTGGAGCTCGAGGCCGAGCTGCTGTCGGCAGGCGGCTTGCGCTGGCGTGCCAGCGTCACGCAGCAACAGGTGCGCCTGGACGATGGCAGCGCGCCATCGAACGCGCCGGGCACGCTGCTGAAACTGCATGCCACCACCCCGCTGCCGGGCTGGCCGGTGCGGCTGGGGCTGGAGCTGCAGGGCATCGGCGCGCGCAAGACCCTGGCCGGCGCGCGCCTGGGCGCCCAGCTGCTGGCCCACGCCACCGTGCTGTGGGACCCGCCCGGCCAGCCCTGGTCGCTGGCCGGCAGCATCTACAACCTGGGCAACCGCCAGGTGGCCGACCCCGCCGGGCCGGAGCACCTGGGCGACCGCATCGTGCAGGACGGGCGGGTCTTGGCGCTGCGCTGGTCGATGTCGTTCTGAGTTGCGGAACCCGCGTCCATGCTGAGCTGCCCGCCCTGCTTCCGGCTGACGCGTGCTGCGCTGGCCGGCGCCGTCGCCGCGCTGGCCCTGGCGGGCGCCGCCCTGCCGGCCCGGGCCCAGGCGCAGCCCGAGGCCGCGCTCAAGGCCCGGCTGACGCTGAGCCTGACACGCTTTGCGCAGTGGCCCGAAGCGCCGGCCGGCGCCGACCTGCACCTGTGCCTGGCCCAGCGGGATCTGCCGACCGCGCAGGCCTTTGCCGAGCTGGACGGCCAGTTGGTCAACGGCCGGCGCGTCAAGGTGGTCAAGGTGCCACCGGTGGCCGGCTGCCATGTGCTCTTCGTGCACGCCAGTGCCGAGCGCGTGCCGGACCTGGTGCGCGCTGCCGGTGCCGGCACCGGCGCCGTGCTGATCGTCGGTGACGCCGAAGGCCTGCTGGCCCAGGGTGGCATGGTGGAACTGGTCGCCGTCGATGACGCCATCCGCTTCGATATCCACACAGGCGCGCTGCGGCGGGCCCGGCTGTCGCTGTCCAGCCAGGTGCTCAAGCTGGCGCGGCAGGTGCGCGAATGACGCGCTGGCCGGTGTCGACGCTGGAGCCCCCGCGCTTCAGCCAGCGGCTGGGGGTGCGCCTGGCCACCCTGCTCGGCATGGGGGCGGCGTTGTCGGCCCTGCTGGCCACGGCAGCCATGCTGGCCATGGCCGGGTATTTTGCCGACGAAGACAACCGCGACGAGGCGCAGCAGGTGGCGCGCAGCCTGGCGTTTGCGTTGCAGGCGCCCGTCAGCTTCGAAGACACGCAGGGCATCCGCGATGCCGTGGCCGTGCTGCAGGCCCGGCCGCAGATCCAGGGAGCCTGGGTGCACGATGGCGCGGGCCGGCTGGTCTACACCTTTGGCAACGCGCCGCGCCAGGCCCCTGCGGCTGGCACCGGCGGCCTGGCCCAGGGCTGGCTGCGGGTGGAGGCGCCCATCGTCGCGGGCGCGGCCGGCGACACGGTGGGCCGGGTCAGCCTGCATGTGAACCTGCAGGATGCCCGGCGCAAGCTGCGTGTGCAGGCCCTGGCGGCGGCCGCCGCCGGCCTGCTGGCCGCCACGCTGGCCCTGCTGCTGTCGCAGCGCCTGGCCCGGCGCATCAGCGTGCCGATGGTGCAGCTCGCCGCCACGGCCGCCAAGATCACGCGCGAGCAGAACTACGCGCTGCGCCTGCCGGCCGGCGGCAGCGACGAGCTGGGCGTGGCGGTGAACGCCTTCAACCACATGCTCGACGAGATCGGCGAGCGCGGCGCGGCCTTGCTGTCGGTGAACCAGCAGCTGCAGCACCAGGCCGACCTGGCCCAGGCGGCGCAAGCGCGCGCCGAGTCGGCGTCGCAGGCCAAGACCCGCTTCCTGGCCAACATGAGCCATGAGCTGCGCAGCCCGCTCAATGGCGTGATCGGCGCCGCCCAGCTGCTGCAGGCCCAGGGTGCCGACCCGACCCGGCGGGCCGAGCTGGTGGAGATCATCCGCACCAGTGGCAGCAACCTGCTGGGGCTGATCGAGCATGTGCTGGACCTGGCGCGCATCGAGGCCGGCGCGCTGGAACTGCAGCCGCGCGACTTCGACCTGCTGGACTGCCTGGACGCGGCGATGCTGTCGTCGGCCCCGCTGGCCAGCGCCAAGGGCCTGCGCCTGAGCTGCCGCGTCGACCCGCACCTGGAGGCCTGGCGCCACGGTGACGACGCACGCCTGCGCCAGCTGGTGCTCAACCTGCTGGGCAATGCGGTGAAGTTCACCGCCCGGGGCGATGTGTCGGTGGACGTGCGCAAGCTCGGCGCCGACCGGCTGCAGATCCAGGTCCGCGACACCGGAATCGGCATGGCGCCGGAGGCGCTGGCCACCATCTTCGAGCCGTTCCAGCAGGCGGATGTGTCCACCACGCGCCGGTTCGGTGGCAGTGGCCTGGGCCTGGCGATCTGCCAGGACCTGGCGCGGCTGATGGGCGGGCGCGTCTCGGCGCAGTCGATCCTGGGTGTGGGCTCGTGCTTCACGCTCGACCTGCCGCTGCCGCTGGCGCACCAGGCCCCGCCGGTGCCCGCGCCCCTGGGCCTGCGGGTGGCCTGGTGCGAACCGCATGAACCCAGCGCCCAGGCGCTGGCCGCCCTGCTGCAACGGCTGGGTTGCGAGGCGCAGCGCTGCATGGACATGGCTTCGCTGCGGGCCTTTGTCCAGGTGCCGCACCCGGCCGGCCAGCCGCCGTGGTGCGTGGTGGCGGTGGACGCCGAGCCAGGCCGGCAACTGCTGCCCGCGGCCTTGCGCTGGCTGGACCCCGCCCGGGTGCTGACCGTGGACGGCGCCGTCGACGCGGTGGCTGCCCACACGCGGCAGGCGCTGGGGCTGCCGCAGGCCATGTCGCGCCCGGTGCTGCGCGCCGCCCTCGTCAGCCGGCTGCAGGGGCAGGGGCAGGGGCAAGGGGCGCCGGCATCTGATCCGGCGGCTGCAGCGCTGCCCGTGGCCGGCCCGGTGGCGGCGCAGGTGCTGCTGGTCGAGGACGACACCATCAACCAGTCGGTGGTGCGATCGATGCTGGAGCATGCCGGCCTGGCCTGCACCGTGGCCGCCAACGGGGCGCTGGCACTGCAGGCCCTGGCCGCCGCCCCGTTCGACCTGGTGCTGATGGACTGGCAGATGCCCGAGATGGACGGGCTGGAAGCCACCCGGCGCCTGCGCCGCGGCGAGGCGGGCGAGCGCAACCGCCAGGTGCCGGTGGTGGCACTCACTGCCAATGCCTTTGCCGAAGACCGCGACGCCTGCCTGGCGGCCGGCATGAACGACTTCATCACCAAGCCCGTGCTGGCGGCCCACCTGCTGGCCGTGGCCGGGCGCTGGATCCGGCGCCCGGGCCCGCCTGCTGCCGCGCCGCCAGACGCAGCGCCGACCCTGGCCGGCGCCGACGCCATCACCGCGGCAGACCCGGCCGACGACGGCGTGCCGGTGCACGACCCGGCGGTGCTGGGCCGGCTGCCGATGGTGGCCGATGGCTCGGACCCGCAGTACGCCCAGCGCCTGCTGGACTTGTTCGACCGCACCACCGGCGAGGCCCTGGCGGCCATGCAGCAGGCCGTTGCCGCCGCCGACCTGGCCACCGTGCAGCGCGGCCTGCACAGCCTGAAGTCCAGCGCCGGGCAGGTGGGTGCGATGGCACTGGCGGCCGAGGCCGCCCGCGCAGACGCCGCGATGCGCCGTGGCGAACTGGACGCCGCAGCCCTGCCGGCGCTGCTGCAGCGCCTGCAGGCCGCGCACCGGCGCTTTGCCGGCGCGGTGGCCATGCAGCGCGCCGCCTGAGCGCGCGGGCCTGGCCGGTCAGCGGTTGGTGGCCTGCACCTGCCGCCGCGCTTCCACATAGCCGCTGCGCACCACGGCGGCGGCGTCGGGGCAGCTGGTGGCGCTGTTGCAGGCCACGGCGTCGATGGTGAACAGGCGCACCGCCAGGTCGGCACCGGCGGCGTCCTTGCCCTCGTTGTAGACGCTGGAGCTGCAGGTCACGGTGGCACGCATGCCGCCGTCGGCCGACAGGTCCAGCGTCTGCGTGGCGCCGTTGCAGCTGGTCCAGCCGCCCTTCAGCGCCTGGTACAGGCCCCATTCGATGCCGGCGCGTGCGGCAGCGCTGGCGCGCAGGCCCTGCACATCCTGCTGCACCATGGTCTGGCCCTGCTGGCCGAAGCGCACCACCGCCGCCGCCACCGTGGCC
>JAGOBT010000132.1 GCA_017999135.1 Burkholderiaceae bacterium | reverse complement strand
CCTACAAGAGCTACCGCGGCATGGGCTCGATCGGTGCCATGCAGCAGGGGTCGGCCGACCGGTACTTCCAGGACAGCGGCAGCGCCACCGGCAATGCCAGCGCCAAGCTGGTGCCCGAGGGCATCGAGGGCCAGGTGCCCTACAAGGGCTCGGTGGTGCAGGTGATCTTCCAGATGGCCGGCGGCCTGCGCGCCAGCATGCACTACTGCGGCTGCGCCAGCATCGACGACATGCACGCGCGCGCCGAGTTCGTCGAGATCTCGTCGGCCGGCATGCGCGAAAGCCATGTGCACGACGTGCAGATCACCAAGGAAGCGCCGAACTACCGGATGGAATGAGCGCCGCGTGACCTCTGCTCCCCCGCAGGCCGTGCCCAACCAGGGCGCCGCCATGCGCTTCATCATGCTGGTGGTGCTGATCGACATGCTGGCGGTCGGCATCATCGTGCCGGTGCTGCCGGCCATGGTGGGGCAATTCACGGCCGACCCGTCGGAACAGGCGTACTGGTACGGCGTGATTGCCGCGGTGTATGCGCTGTCGCAGTTCGTCGCCGCGCCGATCCTGGGTGCGCTGTCCGACCGCTTCGGCCGCCGGCCAGTGCTGCTGCTGGGCTTCTGCGGCATCGCCATCAACTTCTTCACCACCGCGCTGGCCACGAGCATCTTCATGCTGGTGGCGTCGCGCATCGTCGGCGGGGCCATGCAGGCCAATGCGGCGGTGGCCAATGCCTACGTGGCCGACATCACCGCGCCGGCCGATCGCGCCAAGCGCTTCGGCATGCTGGGCGCGATGTTCGGCATCGGCTTCATCCTGGGGCCGGTGATCGGCGGCCTGCTGGGTGGCATCGACCTGCGGCTGCCGTTCTTCCTGGCCGGCGGCCTGGCGCTGGCCAACCTGGCCTACGGCTACTTCGTGCTGCCTGAATCCCTGGGTCCGGCGCAGCGCCGGCCGGTGGACTGGTGGCAGGCCAATCCGCTGTCGTCGTTCAAGCAACTGGTGGCGCTCAAGGGCGTGGGCCTGCTGGTGGGCGTGCTGGGCTTTGCCGCGCTGGCGCAGTTCAGCCTGTACACCGTGTGGGTGCTGTACGGCAGCCTGCGCTTCGGCTGGGGCCCCAGCGAGAACGGCTGGTCGCTGTTTGCGGTGGGCATCGTCTCGGCGGTGGTGCAGGGCGGCCTGCTGGGCCGGCTGCTGAAGGCCTTCGGCACCCAGCGCCTGGCCATGGCCGGCCTGGTGTCGTCGAGCCTGGCTTTCGTGGGCTGGGGCCTGGCCACCCAGCCCTGGATGATGTACGCGGTGATCTTTGCCAACCTGCTGGGCGCGGCGGTGTCCGCGTCATTGCAGGGCCTGGTGTCGGCCGCGGCCGATGAGCGCACCCAGGGCCAGACATTGGGGGCCGTGTCCAGCCTCAACAGCCTGGCCGCGGTGGTGGCGCCGGTGCTGGCCGCACCGCTGATGGCCACCGTCTCGCACCTGCCCACGTCCGACTGGCGCATCGGCGCGCCGATGTTCTTCTGCGCCGCGTTGCAGGCCGCCGCCCTGGTGCTGGCGGTGCTGCACTTCCGGCGCCAGGCGCGGCGCAACCCACCGGTCTCACCCCAACCCGCTTCCTGAGCTGCGCCATGCACGACAAGATCCTGATCCTCGACTTCGGCTCGCAAGTCACCCAGCTGATCGCGCGCCGCGTGCGCGAGGCGCAGGTGTATTGCGAGATCCACCCCAGCAGCGTCAGCGACGACTTCGTGCGCAGCTTCGGCGCCAAGGGCATCATCCTCAGCGGCAGCCACGCCAGCACCTATGAAGACCACCAGCTGCGTGCACCGCAGGCGGTGTGGGACGCCGGCGTGCCGGTGCTGGGCATCTGCTACGGCATGTTCACCATGACCGTGCAGTTGGGCGGGCAGGTGGAGGCGTCCGACCACCGCGAGTTCGGCTATGCCGAGGTGCGCGCCCACGGCCATACCCGCTTGCTCGACGGCATCGAAGACTTCCGCACACCCGAGGGCCACGGCATGCTCAAGGTGTGGATGAGCCATGGCGACAAGGTCACGGCGCTGCCGCCCGGCTTCAAGCTGATGGCCAGCACCCCCAGCTGCCCGATCGCCGGCATGGCCGACGAGGCGCGCGGCTACTACGCGGTGCAGTTCCATCCCGAGGTGACGCACACCCTGCAAGGCACGGCCCTGCTGACGCGCTTCGTGCGCCAGATCGCCGGCTGCCGCGGCGACTGGATCATGGGCAACTATGTGGACGAGGCCGTGGCCCGCATCCGCGAGCAGGTGGGTGATGAAGAGGTGATCCTCGGCCTGTCGGGCGGCGTGGACAGCAGCGTGGCCGCGGCGCTGATCCACCGCGCGATTGGCGATCAATTGACCTGCGTGTTCGTCGACCACGGCCTGCTGCGTCTGAACGAAGGCCAGATGGTGATGGACATGTTCGCCGGCCGGCTGCATGCCAAGGTGGTGCATGTGCAGGCGCAGGCGCAGTTCCTGGGCCACCTGCAGGGCGTGACCGACCCGGAGCAGAAGCGCAAGATCATCGGCCGCGAGTTCGTCGAGGTGTTCCAGGCCGAAGCCGCCAAGCTCAAGGCCGCCGGCACCGGCGCCAAGGGCGCGAAGTGGCTGGCCCAGGGCACCATCTACCCCGACGTGGTGGAGTCAGGCGGCACCGCCAGCAAGAAGGCCACGATCAAGAGCCACCACAACGTGGGCGGCCTGCCTGCCACGCTGGGGCTGAAGCTGCTGGAGCCGTTGCGCGAGCTGTTCAAGGACGAGGTGCGTGAATTGGGCGTGGCCCTGGGCCTGCCGCACGACATGGTCTACCGCCATCCGTTCCCCGGGCCGGGCCTGGGCGTGCGCATCCTGGGCGAGGTGAAGCCCGAGTTCGCCGCGCTGCTGCAGCGGGCCGATGCCATCTTCATCGACGAGCTGCGCGCGGCCATCGACCCCGCCACCGGCAAGAGCTGGTACGACCTGACCAGCCAGGCCTTCGTGGTGTTCGTGCCTGTCAAGAGCGTGGGCGTGATGGGCGACGGCCGCACCTATGAGCATGTGGTGGCCCTGCGCGCGGTGCAGACCAGCGACTTCATGACCGCCGACTGGGCCGAGCTGCCTTACAGCCTGCTGAAGAAGGTGAGCAGCCGCATCATCAACGAGGTGCGCGGCATCAACCGCGTCACCTACGACGTGAGCAGCAAGCCACCGGCCACCATCGAGTGGGAGTGACAGGGCGGGCCGCTGCCAGCCGCCCTGCCGCCGTGCTGTTGCGACACAACCAGGACGCATCCACCGGCAGAGACAGCCACCGCACTCGGTGGTGTGGATCAAGTGGCGGTAAGCCCAGCGGCCGGCCACGTGTCGTCGCAAAGGCCGACAGAGCGGGGCCTGCGACGCCGAGCGGCACGACGCGGCGATGCCACCAGGCGTCCTTGGGTTTCACGCCATGCGCGTTCTGCGTGTCGCTGGATCAGGACGCTTGCGGCAGCACTGCATCCGACGCCATGTCGCGCGCCCAGCGCCAGTGGGCCTCCGGCAGCAGCCACTGCACGCCAAAGCGTGCGGTGCGCAGCGTGTCGTCGTGCCAGGGGTTGCCGGCACGGGCCAGCGCGGCCCGCGCTGCGCAGCCAGGCCCAGGCCAGCAAGGTCAGGCCGATGCCGTGCAGGTCGTCGTCGGCCACTCGCAGCGGCCATTCGGGGTCGGCGATGCGGCCGTCGCGCAAGGCCGCCGTCGCGGCACGCACGGCGTCGATCTGCGCGTGCAGGGCCTGGGCGAACTCCGTCATGGCCGAAGGCGCGGCCGCACCGTCGGCAGCCAGGCGGTCCAACAGGGCATCGATTCCCGCGCCGCCGTCGTCGAGCACCTTGCGCTGCAGCACGTCGATCGCCTGGATCTCGTTCGTGCCCTCGTAGATCATCGCGATGCGGCTGTCCCGCACGGCCTGCTCGATGCCGTACTCATGCAGCTGGCCGCCGTGCTGCGCGAGGCCGTCGAGCCTATCCGCCAGGCCTCCGCCACGTGAGGGTTGGCGCATCCAAGCGCGAGGCTGAGAGTGTCGGTCCCGTGTTCCGTAGGGGGCTCAAGTCTTGGCCAACAACTGGGCGCCGCTGACCTTGGCTGCCCCTTTGTCGAAGGTCCACAGCGGCTGCTCGCCAGCCTGCGTGGCCAGCGCGACGTGGATGCAGTCTGCGAAGTCGGCCGATCCCTTGCGGAACAAATGCAGCGCAACTTCGAGCGCGCGCTCGGATTCGAAGGTCAACTCGGCCGCCGAGAAGAGGCTGGACAGGGTCATCAGTACGTCGTCCTTGCCGAATGCAAAGCTGGCCCGCAGCACCCATTCCAGTTCGAGCACGACGGTCACGGGGACGAACAGCATCGAGCCTTCGGCAACGCAACGACCGATGAGGCGCTTGGCGGCGGCCAGTTGCGAGGCATCGTCCTGGACGATGTAGCGCACCAGGACGTTGGTGTCGAGCGCTGGCATACCGGTGCGGAGGTCAGCGCCAGGGGTTCATGTCGTCGACGCTGACATGCTTGCCGTTTTTGGCTTTCGGTGCCTTCAGCATGCCGGCCATGTCCAGGATCGACTTGGTCTTGGCCCGGACAATGATGGTGCCGTCGGGCATCGCCGACCACACCAGGCGCGTGCCCGGCTTGGCGTCGACAAGGGCCCGGATCTCGGCGGGTACCGTGGTCTGGCCTTTCGCGGTGATGGTGGATTCAGCCATACCGGTGGTCCTTACAAAGGATCGGATTGTAAGGCGGAGGCGGAGCGCGGGGGGCGAGCCGGTCGGTCGCGATCATCGCAGCCAGATCGCGAGACTGACAACTGGGCCGCCCTTGGCTGTTGACAACAGAGTGGGAGTGACATGAGCACCACCATGCAGACCCTTGCCCTGGTGCTGCTGCTGGGTGCGACGGCCACGCTCGGCCTGTGGCTCGGCTGGCGCTGGTGGCAGCAGCGGCGCAACAACCCGGTGCACAGTGCGGTGCACTTCATCCTCGGCATCGCCGGGCTGGAGTGCCTGCTGCTGATGATGCGCGGCGCAGACGGCGCCACGACGCGCTGGGCCCAGGCGGCGGCGCTGCTGATGGGGCTGGCGCTGATGGCCGGTTTTGCGGCACCGGTGGTGGCCCGGCACCGCGGCCGGCGTGCGGGCACGGTCGCCCTGGCCCTGCATGCCGGCCTGGCGCTGGCGGGTGTGCTGGTGGCGCTGGCCTGGCTGTTGGTGCGCTGATGGTGTGCTGGTGGGCGCCTTCGCTAGACTCCGGCCAGGGTTTCGACATCCGCAGAAGGCACGCCCATGCACGCCCACCGCATCACCCTCGCCCTCGCCGCGCTGCTGGCCCTGCCCAGCGCCCACGCCATCAACGCCAAGTACGCCGAGCAACTGGAAAGATCCGGTTGCACCCAGGTCAGCGAGGCGCAGGGTTGCGACATCAGCAAGTCGCGCGCCGAGAACGCCAAGGCCGGCTTTGCGGTGACGCCCGCGCCGGCGGCCAAGCCCGCGGCCAAGGCATCCGCCGCCGCCACGCCCTATGCCGGCCAGTGGGTGGCCAAGTCGGACACCGGCGCCACGGTGGCCACCATCCGCATCGACGCCAAGGAGCAGGTCTGGGTCGACGGCAAGAAGGTCAAGGCCAGGCGCAGCGATGGCGGCCTGGTGTTCAAGGCCGGCAAGATCACCTTCATGATCCAGGGCGACCGGCGCCTGAAGGGCGAAGACGTCTGGAACGACTTCGACGCCAAGACCAAGGGCCCGATCGTCGCCGGATGACGCCACCTGGCGGTCTGCGGCAGCCATGGCGTTGCGTCGCTGATCGCTGGCCATGACGGCTGGGCAGGATGATCCGCTGGCGGCGGTGGACGCGCACTACCGGCGCGACGCCCGCCGGGTGTTCGCCACCCTGGTGCGCCTGCTCGGCAGCTTCGACCTGGCCGAGGAGGCGCTGCACGACGCCTTCCTGGCCGCCACCGCGCAATGGCCGGTGCAGGGCGTGCCGGCCAACCCGGTGGCCTGGCTGGTGTCGGCGGGCCGCTTCCAGGCCATCGACCGGCTGCGGCGCGACCGGCGCTTCACCCCCTGGGACGACCAGCTGGCCGACACCCTGGCCGACCCCGCGCCGGGCTGGGAGCAGCTGGCCGACGACCAGGCCGGCATCGCCGACGACCGCCTGCGCCTGGTGTTCACCTGCTGCCACCCCAGCCTGTCGGACGACGCGCGCATCGCGCTCACCCTGCGCGAGGTCTGCGGCCTCAGCACCGAGGCCATCGCCGCCGCCTGCCTGGTGCCCACGCCCACGCTGGCCCAGCGCATCGTGCGGGCCAAGGCCAAGATCGCCGCTGCCCGCATCCCTTACGCCGTGCCAGACCCGGCCGAGCGGCCGGCCCGGCTGGCCAGCGTGCTGCGGGTGGTCTACCTGGTGTTCAACGAAGGCCATGCCGCGCTGGCCGCCCCGCTGGCCGACGAGGCCATCCGCCTGGCGCGGCTGCTGCTGCAACTGCTGCCAGACGCCGAGGTGCAGGGCCTGCTGGCCCTGCTGCTGCTGACCGATGCCCGCCGCGCCGCGCGCCGCAGCCCGGCCGGCGACCTGGTGCCGCTGGACGCGCAGGACCGTCGCCTGTGGGACGCCGCCCAGATCGCCGAAGGGGGCGCCCTGGCCGAAGGCGCGTTGCGCCAGCGCGGTTTTGGCGCCTACGCGCTGCAGGCGGCCATCGCCGCGGTGCATGCCGAGGCGCCCAGCGCTGCGGCCACCGACTGGCCGCAGATCGTCGGCCTGTACGACGCCCTGCTGCGGGTGGAACCCAGCGCGGTGATTGCGCTGAACCGCGCGGTGGCGGTGGCGATGCGCGACGGGCCCGAAGCCGGGCTGGCCCTGGTGCAGCCGCTGCTGCCGGCGCTGGCCGGTTACCCGGCCGCACCGGCGGTGCTGGCCGACCTGTGCCGCCGCGCCGGCCGGCTGGACGAGGCCCGCGCCCACGACCGCAGCGCCGCCGCGCTGGCGCGCCATGGCCCTGAGCGTGCCCATCTGCTGGGGCAGCTGGCCGCGCTGGGCGGTTGATCCAGATCTCTTTTCAAGCCGCTGTCGAAAGCCGCGTCGCCCGTTCGACCAGGGAATGCCAGCGCACACCCTGGCCACGCTCAGTCACCCGCCGGAGACCCCATGCCCACCACCCTGACCCCCTACCTCAGCTTCCGCGGCAACACCCGCGAGGCGTTCGCCTTCTACGCCCAGGCCCTGGGCGCCGAGATCCAGGCCATGCTGCGCTTTGCCGACATGCCCGCCCCACCCGCCGGTGACGACGGCTGCGCTGGCGGCCCGCCACCTGGCGCTGACGGCGCTGGCGACGGCATCATGCATGCCTGCCTGGCCCTGCCTGGCGGTGCCCTGCTGATGGCCGGCGACGTGCCGCCCGGCATGCCCTTCGACGGCATGCAGGGCGTGATGCTGGCCCTGCAGTACGACACCGTGGCCCAGGCTGAGCAGGCCTTCGCCGCGCTGCTGCCCGGCGGCCAGGTCACCATGCCGCTGGCGCCCGCCTTCTGGGCCCGCACCTTCGGCATGCTGACCGACCGGTTCGGCGTCAGCTGGGCCATCAACGGTGAACCACTGCCGATGCCCTGAGCCACCCACCTGGAGATGGCATGGACTCCTCCCACCCGATGAACCGACACAGCGAGGCGTGCGAGAGGCTGCTGAATGCCGCTGAGCAAGGAGAAGGCAGGCTGCGGTAGGGGTGAGGCCTCGCGTCGCACGGCATCGAGTGCCAAAGTGAAGTTCTTTGTCGAACTTCGCTGACGGAGGCCCCGAAATGGATCGTACGACTTA
>JAGOBT010000131.1 GCA_017999135.1 Burkholderiaceae bacterium | reverse complement strand
TCCACCTGCTGGTACAGCGCCACCGCCTCGGGCAGCAGGTTGACGGCGCTGTAGGCATCGGCCAGCGCCGCCTCGGCCTCGATGCACTGCTGCGGGCTGGCACTGGCGGCGGCAAAGCCGCGGCTGGCGGCGGCCAGCGCGCGCAAGGCGGCGTGGTAGTGGCCGCGGTGCAGTTCGATGCGGCCGATGGCCCCGTCGGCCAGCGCAGCGGCCACCGCCAGGCCGTGGGTGTCGGCGCGCATGCGGGCGCGGCGGTTGATGCGCATGGCCTCGTCGAAGTCCGACAGCCAGGTCAGCGCATTGGCCAGCGCGATGTCGGCGTGGATGGACAGGCTGCGGTCGCGCGCACGGGCGCCGCGCACCGCCGCGCTGCGGAACAGCCGGGCGGCGTCGGCGTGGCGGTCCTGCCGGGTGGCCAGCGTGCCCAGGTTGACCTCGATCTTGCCAGCGGCCAGTTCGTCGCCCAGGGCCACGAACTGCTGCAGTGCGTCGAGCCCGCAGCGCATGGCGGCGTCATGCTGGCCCAGCAGCGACAGCGCCATCACCTTGGGCACGCGGGTCTGCGCCGCGTGCTGCGGCTGCCGCAGCGCGCTGAAGGCGGCGTGGGCGGCGTCGAGGCTGGTGCAGGCGGCGTCGGTGTGCCCTTCGCAGAGGTGGGCGATGCCCTGCACCCAGTGCGCCACGGCGGCGATTTCGGCGCCGGCCTCGCGGGCCTGCAGTGCGGCCAGCAGCGCGGCGCAGCGCACGGCGCGGGCTGGCGCGGTGCTCCAGGCGGCAAAGCACACCGCCTTCAGCGCCCAGGCCAGTGCCAGCGCGTCCACCCCCAGCGGCTGCGGCAGGCCACGCGCGGGGTCGGCCACCAGGTCATCGGCCAGCAGATTGGCCAGACTGTTCATGCGGTGCGTCGGTGGTCAGGGCGTGGCCACGGTGCCTGGGGCCGCGAGGGTCCCCCGCGCGGCGGCCGGGCCGGTGCGATCAGGCCGGGCCCTGCAGGTCGAACGGGCCGATCTCGGTGTCCCAGTCGCTGCCCTGCAGCAGCAGGCGGCAGGGGCCGTCGGGCACCGGTGCGAAGCTGAATTCGCACAGGTCGTTCCACCCGCTGCTGGCCGACCAGTTGCCGCACTGCAGCGTGGCCTGGCCGGCGCCCACCGGGCCCAGCAGCTGGCCGCTGACGCGCCAGCCCGGGCCACCGACGGTGTCGGCCAGCTGGACGCGCAGGTCGATGTCGATGCCGCCACTGGAATAGAGCAGCTGGCGGGTGGCCGTGGCCGATGTGCGCAGGCCTGGCGCAGGCACCATGGAGAAGCCGGTGTCATGCGTCAGGGCGGCCTGCAGCCGCCGCACCAGCACGCCAGCGGCGCGCACCAGCGGGCTGGCCGCCGTGGCGCCGGCTGTGCGCGGCCGCCACACGGCCATGGCGCGCAGCAGCACGTGGTCGGGCGGCGCCTCCAGCGTGCGGCCGGCCCGCAGGTGGTGCGCGATGGCGGCATCGCTGGGGTCGCGGGTGTCGGCAGGGTCGGTCATGGCGGGCAGGTGGTCACGGACGGTTACACCACGGAGCGGCGAGGTGGCCGGCAAATACACGGCATGTCATCACAACGATGCAAGCAGGTCGCGCAGGCGCTGCAGGCAGCGCGCGCGGGTCGGGCCGATGCTGCCTTCGGGCATCTGCAGGCGCTGGGCGATGTCGCTGTAGCTGGGGGCCTCGTCCTGCAGGAACAGCAGCGTGAGCAGGGCGCGCGAGCGTTCGTCGAGCAGCGCCAGCGCGCGGTGCAGCCGGTCCTGCTGCTGCAGGTCGTCGAGCAGCGCATCGGGCAGGGGCGACGGGTCGACCAGGTGGTCCAGCGCGCCGGCGTCGTCGTCGGACTCGCTCTCGGCATCGGACGCCGCGCCGGCCAGCGGCTCGGCCATGCGGCGGTTCTGCTCCAGCAGGCGCAGCGTCTCCCGTTTGGCGGTGGTGACCAGCCAGGCGCGCACCCGGGCCGGGTCGTCGATGCGGTCGATGTGCTCGAACAGGCGGCTGAAGGCCACCTGGAACACATCGGCGGCCTGCGCCTCGGACAGGCCGGCGCGCCGCGGCACGGTGTAGACCAGGCGCTGGAAGCGCTGCACCAGCGCGTTCCACGCCGGCTGGCTGCCGTCGCGGCAGCGCAGGAACAGCTCGGCGTCGCTCAGGGTGTCCAGGGTCGGCATGGGCAGGCGGTCCACCGGGGGGCCCGGATCGCGATCGGATGCTAGCAGCGGCCAACGCGGCGCGGGGGGGGGCAGCGGCATTCTGCGCGGCCGGTGCACGGCCCTGCGGTGCCCGGGCGGCGGGCCTTGCTGGCAAGATCGCGCCTTCGCGTCCGATCTGCCAGGAGCCTGCCATGCGCCCACTGCACTGCCCTGCCCGCCTGCCCCGTGCCGCCCTGGCCTGGGCGCTGGCCGCCGCCTTGTGCGTGGCCGCACCTGTGGCACTGGCCGCAGGCAAGCTGCCAGGGCCGGGCGTGGCCTGGGTCAGCGCGGCGGCCGATGCCGACGTGCAGCGCGCCTTCGCCCAGGCCAAGGCCGAGAAGAAGCCGCTGCTGCTGTACTGGGGCGCCACCTGGTGCCCGCCGTGCAACCAGCTGAAGGCCACGCTGTTCAACCGCGCCGATTTCATCGAGCGCGCCAAGAGCTTCGTGGCGGTGCACATCGACGGCGACCTGCCCGGCGCGCAGCAGCTGGGCAGCCGCTTCAAGGTGCGTGGCTATCCCACGATGATCCTGATGACGGCCGACGGCACCGAGATCACCCGCCTGCCCGGCGAGGTGGACGCGCCGCAGGTGCTGAACGTGCTGCAGCTGGGCCTGGCCGGCGGCCGGCCGGTCAAGCAGGTGCTGGCCGACGCGCTGGCCGGCAAGCCGGTCAGCGGGCCCGAGTGGCGCATGCTGGCTTTCTATGGCTGGGACACCGACGAGGCCCAGCTGGTGCCCGCCCCCGAGCGGCCGGCGCTGCTGGCGCAGCTGTCGCGCGCCTGCCCGCCGGCCGAGCGCCAGGCCGCCACCCGGCTGCTGCTGAAGGCACTGGCCGAAAGCGACGACGGCAAGGGCATCAAGGCCGACGCCGCGCTGCGCGGCCAGGTGCAGAAGCTGCTGGCCGACCCCGTCGCCAGCCGGGCGCAGATGGACGTGGTGGTCAACTTCGCCGCCGGCATCACCAAGGCGCTGGCGCCCGAGCCCGGTGCCGACCGCCAGGCGGTGGCCACGGCGTTCGACATCGCGCTGCAGCGGCTGGAGGCCGATGCCAGCCTGTCGCGCGCTGACCGGCTGGGCGCGCTGATCAGCCGCGTGGCACTGGCCCGCATCGACCTGCCGGCCGCCGAGCGCAACCCCAGGCTGCCCGACGCGCTGGTGCAGCGTGTGCGCGCCCATGTGGCGCGCGACGACCAGCAGATCACCGACGGTTACGAGCGCCAGGCGGTGATCACCAGCGGCGCCTACGCGCTGGGCGAGGCCGGCCTGTGGGCCGACAGCGACACGCTGCTGAAGGCCAACTTGGCCAAGAGCCATTCGCCCTACTACCTGATGAGCCAGCTGGGCAGCAACGCCCGCAAGCTGGGCCGCAACGACGAGGCGCTGCGCTGGTATGCCCAGGCCTGGGAGAAGAGCGAAGGCCCGGCCACCCGGCTGCAGTGGGGCGCCAGCTACTTCAGTGCGCTGGTGGACCTGGCGCCGCAGGACGCGGTGCGCATCGAGCAGGTGGCGCGTGCGCTGTTCACCGAGGCGGGCAAGGACCGCGCCGCCTTCCATGAGCGCAGTGCGCGCTCACTGCAGCGGGTGGGCAGCAAGCTTGGCGCCTGGAACCGGGGCCCGCAGCAGGCGGCCGTGCTGCAGCGGCTGCATGACGGCCCGCAGGGCCTGGCCGCGGTGTGCGCCCGGCTGGAGCCTGCCGACCCGCAGCGCGCCACCTGCGACGGCGTCGCCCAGGGCCTGCTGAAGAAACCCGCCGCTGGTTGACGGCACCCCAGCCCGGCTGCGGCCCGGGCAGTATGCTGCGCGCTTCCCAGCCTGCAGGAGAACGCATGCCGCGTCCGGTGCTCGACGAATCCGCCATCCACCCTGCCGTGCGCGGGTTGGTGGCCAGCCTGCACGCCGACGTGGTGGACCAGGTGCGCAACGCGGTGTCGGACCATGACGTGGTGGTGGTGGGCATGGCGGGCAACCCGTTCGTCAGGAAGGCCCGCCGCGCGCTGGATGCGGCCGGCGTGCCGCACCATGACATCGACATCGGCGGCTACTTCAGCCAGTGGCGGCGCCGCAATGCGCTGAAGATGTGGACCGGCTGGCCGACGCTGCCGATGGTGTTCGTGCGCCGCCAGCTGATCGGCGGTGCCGACGACCTGCAGCGGCTGATCGCCAGCGGCGAGCTGAAACAGCTGCTTGCCTGACGTGAGGCCCCGCCCGGAACGCCGCCAGCGGCCCGGCAAAGCCGGTTCCGCGGCGGCTGCCTGGACTGGTGCCTTGCTGAGCCTGGCCCCTCTGCTGGCGCAGGCCGGCCCGGCAAGCACCACGCCCTGCTGGCTGACCGGCTGGCCGCAGGCGGCGCGCTGCGGCGTGGTGCAGCGGCCGCTCGACCCCGCCCGCCCGCAGGGCCCGCAGATCGACGTGCACTACGCGGTGGTGCCAGCGCTGGCGCGCAACAAGGCGCCCGATGCGGTGTTCTTCTTTGCCGGCGGGCCGGGGCAGAGCGCCATCCGCCTGGGCGGGCACCTGGCGGGTGCCTGGGGCCGGCTGCAGCAGCGGCGGGATCTGGTCTTCGTCGACCAGCGCGGCACCGGCCGCAGCGCCCCGCTGGCCTGCCCCGACGACGACGAGCGCGCCGCCCTGCTGCCGCTGGCCGCCCGCAGCGACGAGGCCCAGCGCCTGCAGCAGCTGCGCGCCTGCCGCCAGGCACTGCAGGCGCTGCCGCATGGTGACCTGCGCTTCTACACCACCGAGATCGCGATGGCCGATGTCGACGCGGTGCGGCAGGCGCTGGGCATTGCCCGCATCAATGCCATCGGCGCGTCGTACGGCACGCGGGCGGTGCTGAGCTACCAGCGGCAGTTTCCGCAGGCGGTGCGCCGCGCGGTGCTGGACGGCGTGGCGCCGCCCGACATGCGCCTGCCCGACGCCGGCGCGGCCGACAACCAGGCCGCCTGGGACAGCCTGGTACAGGCCTGCATGGCCGATGCCGCCTGCGTCCGCCGCCACCCGGCGCTGCCGCAGCGCCTGCCCGCGCTGCTGGCCACGCTGCCGCAGCCGGTGGTGCTGCCGCACCCGGTGACCGCCCAGCCCGAGACGGTGACGCTGACGCGCGAGACGCTGCTGGCCATGGTGCGTGCGCCGCTGTACAGCCCGGCGCTGGCGGCGGGCCTGCCGGCCGCGCTGGACGCCGCCGCTGCCGGCCGCTGGGCGCCGCTGGCGGCGCTGGGCCAGGCGTTGCTGGGTCCGGGTGGCGGTCTGGCCACCGGCCAGCACTTCTCGGTGGTGTGCAGTGAAGACCTGGGCGCTGGCGCCCCGCCTGCGCCCCCGGCGCTGCCCGAATCGGCGGTGTTCGGTGGTGGCGGCCGGGCACTCTACGAGGCCGCCTGCGCCGACTGGCCGCGTGCCACGGTGAGCGCAGCCTTCTACACCCTGCCGCCGGCGGTGGCGCCGACCTGGCTGCTGTCGGGCAGCCTGGACCCGGTGACGCCGCCGCGCCACGGCCAGCGGGTGGCGCAGGCGCTGGGCCCGCTGGCGCGCCACCTGGTGGTGCCCCACACCGGCCACGGCACGCTGGCCCTGCCGTGCCTGCGTGATGCGGTGGCCCGCTTCATCACCACCGACGACGCCACCGCGCTGGCCACCCCCGCCGACTGCGCCGCCAGTCTGCCGCGGCCGCCGGCCTTCCAGCCGCCGGGGGGCACGCCATGATCGTGGTGCAGGCGCTGGCCAAGCAGTTCGTGCAGGGGCGCGGCCGGCAGCGGCGCGTGGTGGATGCGGTGCAGGGTGTCAGCTTCGAGGCGGCCGACGGCTGCATCACCGGCCTGCTGGGGCCCAACGGCGCGGGCAAGACCACCACGCTGCGCATGATCGCCGGGCTGGTGCGGCCAGATGCCGGTCAGATCACCGTGGCCGGCATCGACGTGGCCCGGCAGCCGCAGGCCGTGCAGGCCCAGCTGGGCGTGCTGTCGGACGCGCGCGGCCTGTACCCGCGGCTGACGGCG
The DNA here is from genome assembly GCA_017999135.1 of Burkholderiaceae bacterium. Lineage (GTDB taxonomy): Bacteria > Pseudomonadota > Gammaproteobacteria > Burkholderiales > Burkholderiaceae_C > Pseudaquabacterium. The sequence goes on along the minus strand of JAGOBT010000131.1, from coordinate 1,662 downwards.
CGCGAGAACATCGTCTACTACGGCCGCCTGCACGGCCTGGGTGCCGCTGCCGCCGACAGCCGCGCCACGCTGCTGGCGCGCATGCTCGACATGGCGTCGCTGATGGACCGCCGCACCGACGGCTTCAGCCAGGGCGAGCGCATGAAGACCGCGCTGGCCCGCGCGCTGGTGCACGACCCGTCGCACATCATCCTGGACGAGCCCACCAACGGCCTGGACGTGCTGGCCACCCGCAGCCTGCGCGACGCGCTGCGCCGCCTGCGCGACGAGACCGGCAAGTGCATCGTCTTCTCCAGCCACATCATGCAGGAGGTGGAGCGGCTGTGCGACCAGGTGGTGGTGGTGGCCGGCGGCCGCACCGTGGCCGAGGGCACCGTGCCGGCGCTGCTGGCGCGCACCGGCCACAGGGATTTCGAGGCCTCCTTCGTGCAGCTGGCCTTCGGCCCGGCGGCGGCGGCGGCGGGTTTCGGGGCATCGCCATGATGCGCGGCGCCTGGCAGGTGTTCACCAAGGAGCTGCGCGACGCACTGCGCGACCGCCGCACGCTGCTGATGGTGCTGCTGTCGTCGGTGGCGCTGGGCCCGCTGCTGCTGGTGGCGCTGTCGATGCTGGTGGCCGAGTTCGAGGCCCGGGCCGAGGCCCGCGACGTGTATGCCGTGGGCATGGACACGGCGCCCACGCTGCGCAACTACATCGAACGCCAGGCCTGGACGGTGCACGCCGCGCCGGCCGACCATGCCGAGGCGCTGGCCCGGCGCCGCTTCGACCATCCGGTGCTGGTGGTGCCGCCCGCCTTCGAGGCTGACCTGGCCGCCGGCCTGGTGCCCGAGCTGCTGCTGGTCACGTCCAGCGCCCACCAGCGCGCCCAGGGCAGTGCCGGCAGCGTGGCGGCCCTGCTGCGCGGCTTCAGCCAGGAGCAGGCCAACCTGCGCCTGGCCTGGCGCGGCGTGGCGCCAGCCGCGCTGCAGGCGGTGACGGTGCAGCAGCGCGACGTGGCCGACGCCCGTGCCCGCGCGGCGCAGTTCACCCGGCTGCTGCCGTTCTTCGTGCTGATGGCGGTGCTGTATGGCGCCCTGCATGCGGCGCTGGACACCACCGCCGGCGAGCGTGAACGCGGCTCGCTGGAGCCGCTGCTGATGACGCCGCTGCCGCGTGCCGCGCTGGTGCTGGGCAAGTGGGGCGCGGTGGCGGTGATGGGCATGGGCGTGGCGGTGCTGGCCTGCTTCGGCTTCTTGCCCGGGCAGTGGCTGCTGCGCAGCGAGGCGCTGTCAGCGATGTTCCAGTTCGGCTGGCGCGAGGCGGCGCTGTTCCTGGCCCTGCTGCTGCCGGTGGCGGCGCTGCTGGCGGCGCTGCTGATGGCGGTGGCCATCCGCAGCCGCAGCTTCAAGGAGGCGCAGGCCAGCACCACGGCGGTGGTGCTGGCCATCTCGCTGCTGCCGATGGTGACGGCCTTCCAGACTGGCGGTGAGCAGCCCTGGCACCTGTGGGTGCCGGCGCTGGCGCAGATCACGCTGATGCAGCGGGTGCTGGAAGGTGAGGCGCTGGGCGCCGTCGACCTGCTGCTGCCGCTGGCCGTGGCCGCGGCCGTGGCCGCGCTGTGCCTGGTCTCGGTGGCCCGCCAGCTGCGGATGGCCGCCTGGAAGTGACGCGCCCGGCCCGGGG
>JAGOBT010000130.1 GCA_017999135.1 Burkholderiaceae bacterium | reverse complement strand
TTGCCGGCCAGCAGGACGTTGTGCACGTCGCCCGAGAAGGCGCGGATCTTCTCCATCACCGTCTTGTTGCGGCGGATCAGCCAGTTGTAGCCCATCACCGCGGGCACGGCCACGGCCAGGCCGAAGGCGGTCATGATCAGCGCCTCGCCCACCGGGCCGGCCACCTTGTCGATGCTGGCCTGGCCGGCGATGCCGATGGCCGTCAGCGCGTGGTAGATGCCCCAGACCGTGCCGAACAGGCCCACGAACGGGGCGGTGGAGCCCACCGTGGCCAGGAAGGCCAGGCCGTCCTGCAGGCGGCTGCTGATGTTGCCCACCGCACGCTCCACGCTCATGCTGATCCAGGTGTGGCGGTCGATGGCCTCGACCAGCGTGCCCTCGTGGTGCTCGTCGGCCTTCACGCCCTGCTCGGCGATGTAGCGGAACGCGCTGCCTTCGGGCAGGGTGCCGGTGGCCTGCTTCATCGAGCTGGCCTTCCAGAAGCCTTCGCCCACGGCGTTGGCCGACTTCAGCAGCTTCTGCTGCTCGATCAGCTTGGTGAAGATGATGTACCACGAGCCCATGCTCATGATGATCATGATGATCAGCGTGCCCCTGGCGACGAAGTCACCCTGCTTCCACAGCGCTTCCAGGCCGTAGGGGTTCATCACCTCTTCCTTGGCCACCACCGGCTCGGCTGGCGCGGGGGCGGGCGCGGCGGCCGGGGCCGCGGCGTCGGCCGCCGGGGCCGAGGCCTGTGCCAGCGCGGGCGCAGGGGCGGTGGTGGCGAGGGTGGCGATCACCACCAGGGCGGCGGCCAACGGCGCGCGCAGGACATTCAGCAGGGACATGGTCACTCCAGGAACAAGCGGATTGAGAGGGGAGGGGTGGCCGGCATGGAGCCGCCGGCACCGGGCTTATTCAGTCTTCCAGACGTACTCGACGACCGTCGTCGCGCCCACGGCCTGGCCGTTCTCGTCGGTGCCGGGCTTGAACGGGCACTTGCTCAGCGCGTCGATGGCGGTGCGGTCGAGCAGCCGGTGTTCACGCGAGGGGCCGGCCGATTTCTCGATCTCGGCCTTGCTGACCTTGCCGGTGGCGTCCACGGTGAAGCGGATCTTGGTGGTGCCGGTGGCTTCGGCACGCAGGGCGGCGGCGGGGTACTCGGGCTTCTCGCAGGTGGCCACGTTGATCACCGGCGGCACGGCCTGGCGCTTGGGCGCTGGCGGGGCCGGGGGCGCCGGCGGCGCGGTGACCGGCGCAGGCGCCGGGGCGATGGCCACCGGTGCCGGCGGCGGCGCCTCGCGGGTGACGGTGATCGACGGTGCCGGCGGCGGGTTGGCCACCTGGATCTCCGGCGGCGGCACGAACGACGGTGGCGGCAGCGCCACCTTGGGCGGTGGCGGCAGGTTCTCCGGCGGCGGCGGAGGCGGCGGCTTCACTTCCTCGATGATCTTCGTCTCGATCGGCGCCTTGATCACCTCGACGATCTTGTGGCCCAGGCCGTTCACCAGGGCGTACCCCAGGGCCACGTGACCCACGGCCACCACGATCAGACCGGTGGGATGCTTGCGGACCTGCCGCTGTTGCTCGGCGTAGTTCATGGGGGACGGAAGGCGCCGCGCAAAGGCGGCCGTGGCCAGGACGGGCGGATCATCCGCGTTGTGCAATCGATTGCAAATGCGGGTAATCCCGAGATGGGTCCGGTGCGGCCCAGCCGGCCCGCACCGGGCGGGGTGCAGCGCTCAGCTGCCGGCCTGGCCGCGTGCCATCACCGCCGCGATGCGCTCCAGCAGCATCTCGGTCGATCCGTCGACGAAGTTGGCCACCCGTGCGCCCATCAGGTGGCGGGCGAACGGGTGGTGCTCGCGCAGGCCCTCGGCCCCCATGGCCTGGGCCAGGGCGGGCAGCTGGCGGTCGGCCATGCGCGTGGCCAGCAGCTTGGCCTGGGCGGCGATCAGCTGGGCATCGGCGCCGGCGTCGATGGCCTCCGCCGCCTGCGCCACCATCGCGCGGCAGGCGGCCAGCTCGCTGGCGGCCTCGGCCAGGCGCCAGCGCCAGCCCTGGTGCTGCTGCAGCGGCACGCCGAAGCTCTGGCGCTGCGCGCCGTGGGCCTGCGCCACCCGCAGCGCCTCACCGACCATGCCGCAGCACATGGCGGCGATGTAGGTGCGCGCGCCGTTGATCGAGCCCAGCGCGGCCTTGAAGGCCTGGCCCGGCGGGTGCAGCAGTTCGTCGTCGCTGGCGATGTAGCCGTCCAGCGTGAAGCCGCCGGTGCCGATGGTGTGCTGGCCGCCCAGCGCATAGCCCGCTTGGCGGATGAAGCCGGCACGCCGGCCGTCGACCACGAAGCCGGCGATGCCGCGCCCGCCGCTGCCGGGCTCGGTCTGGGCGTACAGCACCACCACGTCGGCGTCGGCGGCATTGGTGATCCAGGCCTTGGCGCCGTCGATGCGCCAGCCACCGCCCGGCAGCCGGGTGGCGGTGGTGGTGATGGCGGCGAAGTCGGACCCCGCGCCGGGCTCGGTCAGCGCGGTGCAGCCCAGGCGGCGGCCGGCCACCAAGTCGTCCACATACCGCGCGGCCACTGCCGGGCGGGCCTTGCGCGCCAGCAGTGCCGCCACATTGGCGGTGTTGACCCACGACATGCAGAAGCCGAAGTCGCCGGCGGCCAGCACCTCGGCCACCCGCGCCTTGCACTGGAAGCTGAAGTCCAGCCCGCCGTGGCTGGCCGGCAGCTGCAGCCGCGTGAGGCCCAGGGCCACCGCTTCGGCCAGCACCTCGCGGCCGATGCGGCGCTCGCGCTCCCAGGTGGGTGCCAGCGGCGTGATGCGGGTGTGCGCCAGCGTGGCGGCCTGGGCGATCAGCGCTTCTTCGGCATCGGACAGTGGCATGCGGGGCTCCAGTCGGGTGGGTGACGGATGCTAGGGCGCCGCCCCAACACAATCTGGCACCCTGGAGACCGCCCGATGCCCACCGACCTGCCGGACCCGCTGCCCGCCCACCTGCTGCCGCCCGGCGTGCGCAGCGGCTTCGTGCCCGGCATCAACGGCCTGCGCATGCACCTGCTCGAAGCCGGCCACGGGGTGCCAGGCCGCCCGGTGGTGCTGCTGCTGCACGGCTTTCCCGAGCTGGCGTACAGCTGGCGCCACCAGCTGCCGACGCTGGCGGCGGCTGGCTTCCATGCCATCGCGCCCGACCTGCGTGGTTATGGCCGAACCACGGGCTGGGCGCCGGGCGCCGACGCCCCGGTGGCGCCCTACCGCTGGTTCAGCCTGGTGCGCGACATGCTGGCCCTGATGCTGGCCCTGGGCCACCGCCAGGTGCATGCGGTGGTGGGGCATGACTTCGGCTCGCCGCTGGCGGCCTGGTGCGCGCTGCTGCGGCCCGATGTGTTTCCGCGCGTGGTGCTGATGAGCGCGCCCTTCGGCGGCCCGCCAGGGCTGCCGCTTGGCACATTCGGCGGCCCGCCAGGGTTGCCGTTTGGCACGCCAAACCACCCGCCGCGCCCGGCGCCCGATGTGCATGCTGCCCTGGCCGCGCTGCCGCGCCCACGCCTGCACTACCAGTGGTACTACAGCCGGCCGACCAGCGCCGCCGAGATGGACCACCCGCCACAGGGCCTGCACGCCTTCCTGCGCGCCTACTACCACCACAAGAGCGCCGACTGGCCCGGCAACCATCCCCGCCCGCTGCCCGGCTGGACGGCCGAGGCCCTGGCCACGCTGCCCACCTACTACGTGATGGACGCGGCCGAGACCATGCCGTCGACGGTGGCGCCGCACATGCCCACGCCGGACCAGGTCGCCGCCTGCCGCTGGCTGCCCGACGACGCGCTGGCGGTCTACGTGGCCGAGTACGCCCGCACCGGCTTCCAGGGCGGGCTGAACTGGTACCGCAACAGCACCGACCCCGCCGGCCAGGCCGAGCTGCAGCTGATGGCCGGCCGCGCCATCACCGTGCCGGCGCTGTTCATCGCCGGCGCGGCCGACTGGGGCATCCACCAGCGGCCCGGCGCCTTCGCCGCGATGCAGGCCGGTGCCTGCGCCGACCTGCGCGGCTGCCACCTGCTGCCCGGCGCCGGCCACTGGGTGCAGCAGGAACAAGCCGAAGCCGTCAATCGCCTGCTGCTGGGGTTTCTGCAGGCGGCTTGACCGGCGTGGTGCGGCGGCTGGTGGGCGCTGCCACCGGCACGCCATCCGAGGCCGCTGCACGTGCACGCAGCTGGCCGCAGCCACCCTCCACATCCTGCCCGGCCGAATGCCGCAGCTTGGTCAGGATGCCGCGGCGGTGCAGGTGCCGCGCCATCGCGGCGGCGCGTTCCCAGCTGGGGCGCTGGAACGGCATGCCGTCCACCGTGTTCCACGGGATCAGGTTCAGCACGCCGAAGCGGCCGGCCAGCAGGCGCTCGATGCCGGCCAGTTCGTCGTCGCTGTCGTTCACGCCGTCCAGCAGCGTCCACTGGTATTGCACCGGGTAGCCGGTGGTGCGGGCATAGGCGTCGGCCTGGTCCACCAGTTCGTCGGGCGTGAGCCTGGGCGCGCGCGGCAGCAGGCGCTCGCGCAGCGCCGCATCGGTGGTGTGCAGCGACAGCGCCAGCGCCGGCCGCACCTGTCCTTTGGTCAGGGCCATCAGCGCGGTGAAGGCGCGCGGGTCGCCCACGGTCGAGAAGACCAGGTTCTTGTGGCCGATCTGGCCCACCGTGCCCAGCAGCTGGATGGCCTCGAGCACGTTGTCCAGGTTGTGCGCCGGCTCGCCCATGCCCATGAACACCACCTTGTGCACCGGCCGCAGCGCCCGCGCCAGCGCCACCTGGGCCACGATCTCGGCGCTGCCCAGCTGGCGCAGCAGGCCGCCCACGCCGGTCATGCAGAACTGGCAGCCCACCGCGCAACCCACCTGGCTGCTGACGCACAGCCCCGGCGTGCGCCCGGGCTGCAGCAGCACCGCCTCCACCGTCTGGCCGTCGGCCAGGGCCAGCAGCAGGCGCTCCGATCCGTCCTCGGCCGGGTGGCGGCTGTGCAGGCGCACCAGGCCGGCCAGGTCGGCGTCCAGCGCGGGCAGATCGTCCAGCACCGCCTTGGGCAGCCAGTGCTCGGGCTGGCGCTTGTTGTGGGTGTGCGGCAGCGCATGCGTCCAGTGGCGCAGCACCCGCTGCTGGTGCACCGGCTTGGCGCCCAGGGCCTGCAGGCGCTGCTGGATGTCGGCGATGCGCATGGCGTTGGTGGCTCGGGTCCCGCTCGGGTGCCGCTCAGGTGCCGCTCATGTGCCGATGAGGCCGCCGTCGGCCTTGCGGATCACCACCGTGGCCGACCGCGGCCGCGTGGCGCCGGGGCCATCGGGCCAGTTGGAAAAGCGGGTGGGCTGGGCCGGGTCGCTGCGCTCGCTGGGCGATTCCCCCGGGTGCTGCACGTTGATGAACATGGTGCGGCCATCGGGCGTGAAGGTGCAGCCGGTGATCTCGCAGCCCACCGGGCCGGTGAGGAAGCGGCGGATCTCGCCGCTGGCGGTGTCGCAGGCCAGCATCTGGTTGTTGCCGAAGCGCGCCAGCTCTCCCTGGTGCATGGCCGACGACGACATGTCGGTCTGGATCCACAGCACGCCACGCTGGTCGAAGGCCAGGCCGTCGGGGCAAGCGAAGACATCGCCGCGCACATTGCCCTGCGCCTCGGCGCGGGCCTGCGCCGGGTCGCCGGCCAGCAGCAGATGGTTCCAGCGCAGGCTGGTGCCGTCGAAGTCGCCGTCGTCCACCCAGCGGATGATCTGGCCCATCACGTTGTTGGCGCGCGGATTGGCCGCGTCCACCCCCGGCGCGCCTGCCCGGCCGCGGCTGCTGTTGTTGGTGAGGGTGCAGAACACTTCACGGGTCTTCGGGTCGATGGCCAGCCACTCGGGCCGGTCCATCTTGGTGGCGCCCAGCAGGTCGCTGGCCTGGCGCGCCTTGATCACCACCTCGCCCTGGTCGGCAAAGCCATTGGTGGCCGTCAGCGGGCCCTGGCCATGCACCAGCGGCAGCCAGCGGCCGGTGCCGTCGGCGTCGAAGCGGGCGACGTAGAGCGTGCCGTGGTCCAGCAGCGTGGCATTCGCCTGGGCCTTGGTCAGGTTTCCGCCGCCCGGCGCGATGCGGTCGCGGCTGACGAACTTGTAGATGGATTCGAAGCGGGCGTCCTCGCCGCTGTAGACCACGGCGCGGCCATCGCGGGTGGTGGCCACCCAGGCGCCTTCATGGGCGGCTCGGCCCAGCGCGGTGCGCTTGACCGGCGTGCTGGCCGGATCGTGCGGGTCGATCTCGACCACCCAGCCGAAGCGGTTGGGCTCATTCGGGTGCCTGCCGGCGTCGAAGCGCTCGTCGTGCAGGTGCCAGCGCATGGAGTCGGTGGGGCGGATGCCCCAGCGGCGCTGGTGGGCGTCAGGCTGCGCCGGACCATTGAAGTAGAAGGCGAAGTTCTCCTCGCCCGACAGGTAGGTGCCCCAGGGGGTCATCCCCGATGCGCAGTTGTTCAGCGTGCCCAGCACCGTGCGGCCGCTGGGGTCGGCGGCGGTGCGCATCAGCGGATGGCCCGCGGCCGGGCCGCCCACGGCGAACGGCGTGCTGGCGGTGAAGCGGCGCGCATGGCGCGACGGCCGCACCAGCTGCCAACCATCCGCGCCCAGCGCCACCTCGACCACCGACACGCCATGCGCCGCCTGCCCCTTGCGCACCTTCTCGGCCGACCAGTCGGCCAGTCCGCCAGGGTGCAGCAGGCCGTCGTCGGTGTACTCGTGGTTCATCACCAGCAGGCCGCGGCGGCTGGCCTCGGCGCCGGTGCCCAGCGGGTAGAAGTGCAGGCCGTCGTGGTGCATGCCCATCTGCACCGCCTGGTCGGCGGCGCTGTTCGATGCATCGGGCCGCCAGGCCGGCATGTTGCCGGCGATGCCCACGGGCTCGCCCCAGGGCGCGACCACCTGGGCGGTGTAGCCGGGTGGCACCACCACCGTGTCGGCGCGTGTGGGCGGCACCGACTGGAAGCCGAGCTTCGGCCCGCCGCCCCCTGCCGTGGCGCAGCCCGACAACCCCGCTGCCAGCGGCCCGAAGGCGGCAGCCAGCGCCGCGCCCAGCCCGCCTTGCAGCCACACCCGCCGGGCAGGATCGGACACCGCGTGCCACGGCGCATTGCCGCTGCGGTTGCTGTCTTCCATGGAGTCGAAGTCTTTGGCCATGGCGGCATTCTGCCGGCTGGCCGTCGGGCGCCCGCCCGCGGCGCCACGCGCCACGCGGCGCCGCCCCAGGTCAGGCCGGTCGCAGGTGGCAGGCCACCATGTGGCCGTCGGCGCCGGCCGGCTTCAGCACCGGCGACTGCACGTCGCACAGCCCCTTCTGCGCCATCGGGCAGCGGGTGTGGAAGTGGCAGCCCGGCGGCGGCTTGATCGGGTTCGGCACGTCGCCCTGCAGCGGAATGCGCTTGCGCTTGACCGTCGGGTCAGGGATGGGCACGGCCGACAGCAGTGCCTCGGTGTAGGGGTGCTGCGGCCGGGTGTACAGGTCCTTCGACGCCGCAATCTCGACGATGCGGCCCAGGTACATCACCGCCACCCGGTCGCTGATGTGCTCGACCACGCTCAGGTCGTGGGCGATGAAGAGATACGTCAGGCCGAATTGGCTCTGCAGGTCTTCCAGCAGGTTGATCACCTGGGCCTGGATCGACACGTCGAGCGCGCTCACCGCCTCGTCGCAGACGATCAGCTTGGGGTTGACCGCCAGCGCCCGGGCAATGCCGATCCGTTGGCGCTGGCCGCCCGAGAACTCATGCGGATAACGCCGCAGGTGGTCGGCCGACAGCCCCACCGTCTGCAGCAGGTCGACGATGCGCGCCTCGTAGGCCGCCGGGTCGGGCGTGAGCTTGTGGATGGTCAGCGCCTCGCCGATGATGGCCTGCACCGTCA
>JAGOBT010000129.1:2574-7962 GCA_017999135.1 Burkholderiaceae bacterium | reverse complement strand
GCTCTGGGTGCCACCCTGCTGCCCGGCCCCTGGGTCGTCTGGGCCGGCCATGGCTTCGGCGCCGGGCTGCTGGCGCTGGCCGTCTGGCTGCTGCGCCATGACGCGGCCCGCCGCACGGTGCGCCAGCGCGGCTTGGTGCGCTTCATCGCCTGCAGCCTGCTGGCCGGCCATGCCTGGCTGGGCGGGGGCGGCGCGCTGATGGCGGTGCACGGCCTGCACCCCGGCACGCCGGGTTGGGACGCCGCGCTGCATGCGGTGCTGCTGGGCTTCGTCTTCTCGATGGTGTTCGGCCACGCGCCCATCGTGCTGCCTGCGGTGCTGCGGGTGCAGCTGCCCTACCACCCGCGCTTCTATGTCCCGCTGCTGCTGCTGCACCTGTCGGTGGCCGGGCGGGTGGCGGGCAGCCTGGCCGGCCTGCCCGGCCTGCGGCAGGCGGCCGCCTGGGGATCGGCCCTGGCGCTGGTGGTCTTCATCGCCACCATGCTGGCGGCCGCCCGCAGCCGGCGGGTGCCGGTGTCGGGGCGTTTTCTTGAACCGGTTCAAGGACAGCCGCGGCGCGCCCCCTAAAACTGAGCGCCTTCGTCAACCATTCTCCGAGGGACCACCATGAGCCAGGGCTTCACCAGCCAGGCCGCCCGCAACATCTTCTACGGCGGCACGGCGTTTTTCCTGCTGCTGTTCGCCGTGTTGATCTTCGACACCGAACAGCGCATTCCCCAGCGGTCCAACGTGGCCGAGCTGACGCCCGCCGTGGTGCGCGGCAAGCACATCTGGGAAACACGCAACTGCATCGGCTGCCACACGCTGCTGGGCGAAGGCGCCTACTTCGCGCCCGAGCTGGGCAATGTCTACATCCGCCGCGGCGGTGACGACGGCGGCATCGACTTCATCAAGGCCTGGATGAAGGCCATGCCCACCAACGCCCCCGGCCGCCGCCAGATGCCGCAGTTCCACCTGAACGACCAGCAGCTCGACGACCTGGCGCAGTTCCTCAAGTGGACCAGCCGCATCAACACCGAAAAGTGGCCGCCCAACCCGCAGGGCTGAGCCAGGAGACCGCCATGGCAAACACCATCCAACCCAAGTACGCCTCGCAGCAGGTGGCGCGGCTGTACTTCATCGGCGCCCTCGGCCTGTTCCTGGGGCAGATCGTCTTCGGCATCACGCTGGGGCTGCAATACCTGGTCGGCGACCTGCTGTTCCCGGCCATTCCGTTCAACATCGCCCGCATGGTGCACACCAACCTGCTCATCGTGTGGCTGCTGATGGGCTTCATGGGCGCGGCCTACTACATGGTGCCCGAAGAGGCCGAATGCGAGCTGCACAGCCCGCTGCTGGCCAAGGTGCTGTTCTGGGTGTTCCTGGTGGCCGGTGCGCTCACCATCCTGGGCTACCTGCTGGTGCCCTATGCCACGCTGGCAGCGGCCACCGGCAACGACTGGCTGGCCACCATGGGGCGAGAGTTCCTGGAGCAGCCCCTGCCCACCAAGGTGGGCATCGTGGTGGTGGCGCTGGGCTTTCTCTACAACGTGAGCCTCACCGTGCTCAAGGGCCGCAAGACCGCCATCACCCTGGTGCTGCTGATGGGGCTGTGGGGCCTGGCGCTGCTGTTCCTGTTCAGCTTCGTCAACCCCGGCAACCTGGTGCGCGACAAGATGTACTGGTGGTTCGTGGTGCACCTGTGGGTCGAAGGCGTGTGGGAGCTGATCCTCGGCGCCATCCTGGCCTTCCTGCTGGTGAAGACCACCGGCGTGGACCGCGAGGTGATCGACAAGTGGCTGTACCTGATCATCACCTTCGCGCTGGTCACCGGCATCCTGGGCACCGGCCACCACTTCTTCTTCATCGGCCTGCCGGGCTACTGGCAGTGGGTGGGCAGCATCTTCAGCGCCATGGAGCCGATCCCGTTCTTCATGATGACGCTGTTCGCCTTCAACATGGTGCAGCGGCGCAAGCGTGAGCACCCCAACCAGGCCGCCGTGCTGTGGACGGTGGGCTGCGCGGTGATGGGCTTCCTGGGCGCCGGGCTGTGGGGCTTCATGCACACGCTCAGCCCGGTCAACTACTACACCCACGGCAGCCAGATCACCGCCGCCCACGGCCACCTGGCCTTCTACGGCGCCTATGTGATGGTGGTCATCGCCATCATCAGCTACGCCATGCCCATCCTGCGCGGCCGCGAGGCCAACAGCCTGCGCGCCCAGCGCATCGAGATGTGGAGCTTCTGGCTGATGACCATTGGCATGGGCGTGATGGTGCTGGCGCTCACCGGCGCGGGCATCCTGCAGGTGTGGCTGCAGCGCATGCCCACCGAAAACGCCATGCCCTTCATGCAGACGCAGGACCAGCTGCGCTTCTTCTACTGGGTGCGCCTGGCCGGTGGCGTGGGCTTTCTGGCTGGCCTGCTGGTGTACCTGTGGAGCTTTGTCGCCGGCCCGGCCGCCGACGAGCTGGGCAGCGCCGGCCCGCGCGGCGCCCGCCTGCAGCGCGCCTGACCGGAGCCGGCCATGCACATGCATGTTCCGCCCGGCCTGCAGGGGGCGGCCGGCGCGCCGGCCTACCAGCCGCAGGGCAGCGAATGCGCGTTGTTCACCCACGCCTTCCAGGCCCGCCTGCCGCTGCTGCTGAAGGGCCCCACCGGCTGCGGCAAGACCCGCCTGGTCGAGCACATGGCCGCCCGCCTGGGCCGCCCGCTGATCACCGTGAGCGGGCATGACGACCTGGGCGCGGCCGACCTCACCGGCCGCCACCTGATCGACGGCGGCAGCACCCGCTGGTGCGACGGCCCGCTCACCCGCGCGGTGCGCAGCGGCGCCATCTTCTACCTGGACGAGGTGGTCGAGGCGCGCAAGGACATCACCGTGGTGCTGCACCCGCTGGCCGACGACCGCCGCCAGCTGCCGCTGGAACGCACTGGCGAGCTGCTGGCCGCGGCCGACGGCTTCATGCTGGTGCTGAGCTACAACCCCGGCTACCAGAATGTGCTCAAGGGCCTGAAGCCCAGCACCCGCCAGCGCTTCGTGGCGCTGACGCTGGGCTACCCGGTGCCCGCGCTGGAAGCCGCCATCGTGCAGGCCGAAAGCGGCTGCAGCGCCGACGTGGCCGAGCGCCTGGTACGCCTGGCCACCGCGCTGCGCCGCCTGACCGACCATGACCTGGAAGAGACCGCCAGCACCCGCCTGCTGGTGATGGCCGCGCGCCTGGTGGTGCTGGGCATGCCGCTGGCCCCCGCCTGCCGCCACGCGGTGCTGGAGGCGCTGAGCGACGACGGCCCCACGCTGGCCGCTTTGCAGGAGGTGCAGGGTGCCGTCATCGGTGGCCTTGGCTGATCCGCAGCCGGTGCTGGCTGGCGCACCGCACCCGCACGCCCGGCGCCTGCAGCGCCTGCAGCGCTGGCGCCGCGCCACGCAGCTGGGCTTCTTCGCCCTGTTCCTGGCCGCCCCGGCGCTGGACCTGCTGCGCTTCGACCTGCACACCGCCCAGCTGTGGCTGCTGGGTGCGCCCTGGCACCTGGGCATCGACGCCTTCCTGGCCGGCCAGGCCAGCGCCACCGATGCGGCGCTGGGCATCGTGCTGCGCGGCATGCTGCCGGCGCTGCTGCTGGTGGGCGGCTTCCTGGCCGTGGCCAGCCGCTTCGGCCGGGTCTACTGCGGCTGGCTGTGCCCGCACTTCTCGCTGGTGGAAGGGCTCAACCGCCTGATGCACCGCGCCAGCGGGCGCCACAGCCTGTGGGATGCACCGCCCAGTGCCGCTGCACGTGCGGCCGCCCCGCCGCGGCGCCGCTGGTGGCCGGTGTTCGGCCTGGCCGCGCTGGGGCTGGCGGCGCTGTGGGCCGTCACCCTGCTCACCTACCTGCTGCCGCCGGCCGAGGTGTGGCGCGGCCTGCTGCAGGGCAGCCTCACGCCCAACCAGGCGCGCTTCATCGCCATCGCCACCACCGTGTTCACGCTCGAATTCACGCTGGCACGGCACCTGTTCTGCCGCTTCGGCTGTGCCGTGGGCCTGTTCCAGAGCCTGGTGTGGATGGCCAACCCGCGCGCGCTGGTGATGGCCTTCGACCGCCAGCGCGCCGCCGCCTGCCGTGGCTGCAGCACCACCGACAGCCCCGCCGGCGACGCCTGCGAAACCGCCTGCCCCATGCGCCTGCGGCCGCGCCAGGTCAAGCGGCTGATGTTCAGCTGCACCCAGTGCGGCCGCTGCGCCACCGCCTGTGCCGAGTCGCATGACCAGCGCACGCCGCAACCCAACCTGCAATGGACGGTGGGCGCCGATGCGCTGCGCGAAACCCTGCGCCAGCGTGCCCAGGCCCTGCGTGAGGAGCTCCGCTGATGGAAGAGGGGGTCGGCGCACAGTGGCACCGCTGGGTGAGCCGCCGGGCTGAGGCCGAGCCGGCGGCCCGGGCCCAGGCCGCCGCCACCCTGGCGGGCCAGCGGCGCAGCGTGCAATGGCTGCTGCGCGCCGGCGGCAGCCCGCTGCGGGTGGCCGAGGCGCTGCCGGTGGCCACCGCCGGCCCGCGCAGCCTGTGGCAGCGCGTGGCCGGCAGCGGCCTGCGGCAGCCGCTGCCGCAGGTGGACGCCGCGGTGCTGGCGCTGCCGCCGCGCGTGGCGCTGTTCGACGACGCCGCGCTCAACCACGACCTGTACCTGTGGTGGGCCGCGCTGGCCTGCGTGCTGCCCATTCACCAGCCCTGGGCCCAGGCCAATGCCGAGGCCGTGCCCCGTGCGCTGGCGCTGTTTCCGGGCCTGGCTGGTCGGGTGCAGGCGCTGCAGGCGGCCGAGGCCGCGCGCCGCGCCCTGCCCTGGCCGCAGCCGGGTGATGACCCCGCCCTGACCGCCCCGGTGTGGACCTGGCTGCTGCCGGTGCTGGCGGCCGCTGCGGCGCCGCTGGCCGCCGATGCCACTGCCGCGCCGGCCGGCCCCGCTGCCGACGCCGCCGAAGCTGCCCGGCTGGAAGGCCGCCGCCGCACCCGCCAGCGCGCTGCCCAGGCCGGCCGCGCCCCGATGCTGCTGGCCGCCAAGGGCGAAGCGCTGAAGACCTTTGCCGACGCCCTGGCGCTGGACCGCGGCGCCGACGACAGCGACGACGGCAGCGCCGCCATCGCCGCGCAGGACATCGACACCCTGAGCCTGGTGCGCGATGCCGGCCGCGCCAGCAGCCGGCTGCGCTTCGACCTGGACCTGCCCGCCGCCAGCAGCGACGACCAGCCCGTCGGCCCCGGCCTGTGGCTGCCGGAATGGGATGTGCGCCAGCAGCGCCTGCAGCCGGCCCGCGTGCTGGCCCAGGCGCTGGAAGCCCGCCAGCCGCCACCCTGGCTGCCGCCGCCCGCGCTGCGCGCCCAGGCCGCCCAGGTGCGGCGCCGGCTGGACGGCCAGCGCGCCGCGCCGCGCT
>JAGOBT010000129.1:0-2474 GCA_017999135.1 Burkholderiaceae bacterium | reverse complement strand
CCGGCCCGCGTGCTGGCCCAGGCGCTGGAAGCCCGCCAGCCGCCACCCTGGCTGCCGCCGCCCGCGCTGCGCGCCCAGGCCGCCCAGGTGCGGCGCCGGCTGGACGGCCAGCGCGCCGCGCCGCGCTGGCAGCCGGCCCAGGCCGATGGTGACGAGATCGACCTGGACGGCTGGATCCGCCAGGCCGCCGACCCAGCGGCCGCCGTGCGCGGCCTGTACCGCCGCCGCACCCGCCAGCAGCGGGACCTGGCCACCCTGCTGCTGGCCGACCTGTCGCTGTCCACCGACGCCCATGCCAATGACCGGCAGCGGGTGATCGACGTGATCCGCGAGGCGCTGTATGTGTTTGGCGCGGCCCTGTCGGCCAGTGGCGATGCCTTTGCCATCACCGGCTTCAGCTCGGTCAAGCGCCAGCTGCGGCTGCACCCGGTCAAGCGCTTCGACGAGGCCTGGGCCGCCCCCACCCTGGCCCGCCTGGGCGCGCTGAAGCCGGGCTACTACACCCGCATGGGCGCGGCACTGCGCGCCGGCACCCAGGCCCTGGCCGCCCGGCCCGAGCGGCGCAAGCTGCTGCTGCTGCTGACCGACGGCAAGCCGCATGACCTGGACGGCTACGACGGCCGCATCGGCATGGAAGACACCCGCCAGGCCGTGCTGGAGGCGCGCCGCGCCGGCCTGCTGCCGTTTGCGCTGACCATCGACGCCGATGCCGCGCAGGTGATGCCGCTGCTGTTCGGCAGCACCGGCGGCCAGCGTGGCCAGGGCGGCTGGGCCCAGGTGCGCCGGCCGGACGATCTGCCCGGCCGCCTGGCCGGGCTGTACGGCGCGCTGCTGCGCTGAGCGGGGGAACGGCCCGCGCGGTGTTGATCGCGGTCAAGCCCACACCACCCGCAGCCCACCATCATGCAGGCCCGGCCCTGGTGGGCCAGCACGAGACATCTCCCATGCTCGACACCCGCGCGTTTGACGTGGTGCGCTACCTGGCGCGCCTGCCGCTGTTCTCCGACATCGGCGACGAGGCCCTGCAGCACCTGGCCGCCGGCAGCAGCCTGCGCAGCATCGAGCGCGGGCAGCCGGTGTTCCGCCAGGGCGAGCCCTGCGAGCACTTCCATGTGGTGGCCGGTGGCCAGGTCAAGCTGTTCGTCATCTCGCCGGCCGGGCAGGAAAAGATCGTCGAGCTGGTGGGCCCCGGTGGCAGCTTTGCCGAGGCGCTGATGTTCCTGGGCAAGCCGTGCATGGTCAGTGCCCAGGCGCTGGTGGACACGCTGCTGGTGTCGGTCAGCCGCCAGGCGGTGATGGCCGAGCTGGGCCGCGACCACCAGTTTGCGCTGCGCATGCTGGCCGGCCTGTCGCGCCGCCTGCATGGCCTGGTGCACGACGTGCAGGCCTATGCGCTGCAGAACGGCGTGCAGCGCGTGATCGGCTACCTGCTCAACCAGAGCGAGGTGGAAGACTGCGTCAGCGGCGACTGCATCACCGTGTCACTGCCGGTCAGCAAGGGCACGGTGGCCTCGCGCCTGAGCCTGACGCCCGAGTACTTCAGCCGCGTGCTGCGTGAACTGGAAGAGGCCCGCCTGATCGAGGTGGACAAGCGCGACATCCGCATCATCGACACCCGGCGGCTGGCGGCCTACTCGGGCTGAACCGCTGCCGCAGCGCCCGCCACCGGATCATCGGGCTGGAAGGCCAGGCCGCGCCAGGCCTGCGGCGCTGCGGGCAAGGGCAGCGTCCAGGCCGGTTGGCCGGGGCTGCGGCACCACAGCAGGCTGCCAGGGCCGTGGCCCGGCATGGCGGCGCCGGCCGGCTGGCCGATGCAGGCGGTGCTGCCGGCCCAGGCGCCGGTGCCGGCCTGGGCCGTGCGCTCTGGCGTCACGCAAGAGGGCAGCTTGTCCACCAGGGCCCAACCCGCGCCCGGCGATGGCTGCCACCATCGGCCACCGATCAACAGCAGCGGGCCGGGCCAGATCTGCTGTACCGGCCCGGGTGGCGGGGTGGCGCTGGCATCGTGCACGGTCTGCCAGCGCCGGGTGTCGACCTGCAGCAGGTGGTGCCCGCTGGCCAGCCACAGGCGGTCGTCCAGCAGCGCCGCTGCCACCGTGGCCGGCACCGGCCCGCCGCCATCGGCCGGGCCGTGCCACACCGGGCGGCGCACGTCCAGGTGCACCACCAGCAGCTGCGCACCCTGCCGCGCCAGCGCAAACGGCTGGTGCGGCCAGGTGACCAGCAGCACCGGCGGGCTGGCCGGCGGCGCCGCCAGCGGCAGCCGGCGCGGGTGGCGGTTGCCGGGGCGCGGCAGGCCTTCGCCCAGGCGCCAGTCATGCACCAGGCCGTCGTACACCGGCGCGGCGTGGGGGTCGAGCGACAGCTCCCACCATTCGCCACCTTCGGTCCAGTCGACCAGCAGGCTGCGCCGGCCAGGCAGGGCTGCCAAACGGCGCACCGGCCCGAGCGACTGGCCGTGCAGGTTGCGCGGC
>JAGOBT010000128.1 GCA_017999135.1 Burkholderiaceae bacterium | reverse complement strand
TGTGCCGTCGTCCAGCGCGCTGGCACGCAGCAGCGTGCGGGCCGGCAGGCCGATGAAGGAATAGCGGCCGAAGCGCTCGCCCCCCACCACCGATTCCAGCAGGAAGCTGTTGGGCGCGCCTTCGGCCAGCTTCAGGTACAGGCTGAGCGGGGTTTCCAGGTCGGCGAAGGCCTCGCTGAGCAGGGGAATGCGGTTGAAGCCCTGGGCGGCCAGGCTCTTGAATTCGAGTTCGGTGATCACGGTGCACAACTCCTGGGGAGCCCGGTGCGCAGCCGCGCATGGCGGCAAGGGGGCGCGGGCCGGGCGGTGCTGATGTCAGCGGTGCGGGTGGCGCGGCAGGGGTGCGTGCCACCCGGTGGCAGAGCCTGCGGGGTGCCGGCAGCGGGCGGTGGGCCCGGTGCGTGTGGCGCCCTGCGGCCGGTCAGACCGAGGCAGTGCAGGGTCGCCAGGGCCAGGCTCCCCGGTCGGACGACCTGGATGCTGGCCAGCGGGTCTGGAGGCACGCGAAACACATGAAATCAGTGTAGCAGCGGGTCATGGCGGCGACCCGGGTGGCAGCAGCCCGGGCCAGCGCAGCGCGTCGAGCCGGTGGATCACCGCATCGGGGGCGGCCTCGGCCACCGGGCGGCCGTGGTTGTAGCCGTAGCCGACCAGCACCACCGGGCAGCCGGCGGCGCGGGCGGCCTGGGCGTCGTTGCTGCTGTCGCCCAGCATCAGCGTGGCGGCCGGTGGCGTGCCCAGCGCCCGGCAGGTCTCCAGCAGCGGCAACGGGTCGGGCTTCTTGCGGGCGAAGGCATCGCCGCCAAAGACATGGCTGAAGAAGCCGTCCAGCCCCTTGGCGGCCAGCAGCGGGCGGGCAAATGCGCCGGGCTTGTTGGTCAGGCAGGCCAGGCGCAGCCCGGTGGCCTGCAGCCGCTGCAGGCCTTCCAACACGCCGGGGTAGACCACCGCATACCGGCCGTTGATGGCCAGGTAGTGGCGCTGGTAGGCCGCCCAGGCGCGGTCGTACAGCGCTGCATCGGCGCCCAACTCGGCCAGGGTGCTGCGGATCAGGTGCTCGCTGCCCTTGCCGATGGTGCGGGTGATGAAGGCACGGTCCACCGGCGGCAGCCGCAGGTCGGCCAGCACGGCGTTCAAGGCGGCGTCGAAGTCGCCCACGGTGTCGATCAAGGTGCCGTCCAGGTCGACGATGGCGGCTTGCAGGGGCATGGCAGGGCTGGGCAGAGTGGGCAAATGGTGGATGGCGCGCCGACAATCGGCCGCATGACGGATCCAGTCCACCGCATTGTCGGGTTCCACCATGGGGCGGCCAGGCTGGCGGGCTGGTGCGCGGCCGCGCTGCTGGCCGGGCCGGCCGCCGCCCAGACGGCCGACCTGCCGCCCTTGCGCCCGCTGTCCATGGTGTCCGCCGAAGCCGCACTGGCGCGCCTGCCGGGCACGCCCACACCGGCGCCGCGCACCAGCGGCACGCTCGACCTGCGCGGCAGGCAGGTGCACATCGCCGAATACCTGCTGCTGTTCGACCTGGCCGGCGAGCAGCCCGGCCCGGTGCGCGACAGCAAGCTGCTGGGCATGCCGGTGCCCGAGGGCAAGGCGCAGCTGGCCTGGCGCGCCACGCCCGACGTGGCCGTGCTGCAGGCGCTGACCGACCACGCCTGGGCCGACCTGCAGGCCCGGCTGCAGGCTGCCGGCGTGGTGCTGGCCGATGCGGCCGCGGTGGTGCAGGCCCATGGTGCGGTGCATGCCGCCACCAGCCCCGGCAGCGCGGCCGGCGCGCCGGTGCAGCTGGTGCACACCCAGGGCGGCACCACCCGCCGCTACCTGGCGATGGCACCCACCGGCATGCGCCTGGTGCCGCGCACGCCGGCCGGCATCGGGCCCGGCGACGCCGCCGCCCGCGCCACCTACCAGGCGCAGCGGCACGAGGCCCTGTCGCTGGCGATGGCGCTGCACCTGAGCGTGCTGGATGCCACCGGCGCACGTGCGCCGGCCTTCGCCGCCCCCGGCGGCCTGCCGACGCTGTCTCCGCTGATGGAGCTGGCGCCGGCACCGGCCGCAGCCCTGGTGCATGCCCATGCGCAGCAGGCCTTCGTCAACCTGAACGAGGCGCTGATCCCGGCCGCGCCGTTCGGCCGCGTGCGCCTGGCGCCGCTGGACGGGCCCATCCCCAGCAACGACCCGCTCAAGCCGTTGCTGAACTTCGGCCTGCGGCCGCAGGGCGATGCGCCACCGCGCCGGGTGGAGGCGCTGCTCGACCTGGACGGCCCGTCCACCGCACGCCTGGCGGTCTACCTCAGCAGCGCCGCCAACCAGGCCATTGCCGACGCCCTGAAGGCGGCGCGCTGATTTCCGGCCACACCCGCCGGCCGGCGACTCGGGGAGCCCCGCCCCGCGACGGCGCTGGTATCCTGCTTCGCGCATGGCTGCTGACGACATCACCCGCCCCCCTGCCGCATTGCCTCCGGGCACCCGGCTGGATGAATTCGAGCTGCGCCGGGTGCTGGGCATCGGTGGCTTCGGCATCGTCTACCTGGCCTTCGACCACGCGCTGGAGCGCGAGGTGGCGATCAAGGAATACATGCCCGCGTCGCTGGTGGGCCGCGCCGGCGGGCCCAAGGTGTCGCTGCACAGCGAGTCGCATGCCGAATCGTTCACCCTGGGGCTGCGCTCGTTCGTGAACGAGGCGCGCCTGCTGGCCCGCTTCGACGCGCCTGGCCTGGTGAAGGTGCACCGCTACTGGGAAGCCAACAACACCGCCTACATGGCCATGCCCTTCTACGCCGGCAGCAACCTGCATGCGGTGCGCCGGCGCATGGACAAGACGCCCGACGAGGCCTGGCTGCGCAGGCTGCTCGGGCCCCTGCTTGACGCGCTGGAGCGCCTGCACGGTGCCGGCATCTACCACCGCGACATCTCGCCCGACAACGTGATCCTGCAGCCCGACGGCCAGCCGGTGCTGCTGGACTTCGGCGCTGCGCGGCGGGTGATCACCGACAAGAGCGTGGCGCTCACCGCCATCCTGAAGCCGGCCTATGCGCCGATCGAGCAGTACGCCGAGGCCGGCGCAGTCAAGCAGGGCGCGTGGACCGACCTGTACGCACTGGGCGCCACGCTGCACTTCCTGCTGATGGGCCGTGCGCCGCCGCCGGCCACCGCGCGAGCCGTGGAAGACGAGATGCCGCCCCTGGCGCGCCAGCCCGCGCTGCTGGCCACCTGCTCGGTGGGCTTTCTGCAGGCCATCGACTGGATGCTGAAGCCGCGCCCGGCCGACCGGCCGCAGAGCGTGGCCGCGCTGCGCGAGGCCCTGGTGCCGCGCGCCCCCGCGCCCGAAGACGACGACCGCACCATCCTCGACCTGTCGCGGCTGGCGCCGGACGACCCGCCTGCGCGCCCGCCCGCCCCCGACAGCGACGCCACCGTGCTGCTGCCCCGGCGCGATGAACCCACGGTGCTGATCCCGCGCAAGACGCCGCCCGCGCCACCGCCTGCACGCAACGACGAAGCCACCATCCTGATGCCGCGGCGCGACGAGCCCACGGTGATGATGCCGCGCCGCACCGAGCCGGCCGCACCGCTGAACGACGAGCCCACCATCCTGATGCCGCGCAAGGACGCGCCCACCCAGGAAGACGTGCACCTGCGGCTGCCGCTGGACGAGGAAGCCACCGTCATCCTGCCGCGGCGTGGCGACCATGAACCCACGCTGCGCATGCCGCCGCCCGGCAGCGCCCGTGCACCGGCCGCGGCGCCACCCCCGCCGCTGCACGCCACGCGCGAGACGGCGTTGCCGCCCGCGCCCACACAGCGCAGCCCGCTGGTGCTGGTCGGCGTGGTGGTGGCGCTGCTGCTGGCCGCGCTGGTGGGCTGGCTGGTGCTGAAGCCGGCACCGGCACCGGTGCCCGCCAACGTGGACGCGCCAACGCTGCCGGCCCCGCCCGCAGCATCCGGCAACGCTGATGCCGGCAGCGCGCCCGCCGATGCCGCCAGCACCGCTGCCGCCGCGGTGCTGGCAGCACCAGCCATGGCGCCGCCGGCCGTGGCCGTCCGGCCGGCCGACAGCGCCGCCAGGCCCGCCCGGCCTGCGCCCGCCCCGCGCGAGCCCACGCCCGTGGCCGAGGCACCCGCCCCGGCAGCGGCCGGTGGGCCGCCCAGCCTGGCCACGTCGATCACCCGCGTGCCGGCGTCCGACCCGGTGCCGGTGCTGGCGCCCGCGCAGCCCCTGCCTGACCTGGGCCGCCAGGTGGGCGCCATCGGCACGGCGGCGTCCAGCGCGCCGGTGGTGGCCGCGCTGCGGGCCGCCGACACCCCGGTGCCGCGCGCCGCCGCGCGTGACGGCGAGCCGGTGCTGCTGCAGACCCGGGCGCTGGGCCCCGCCGAGCGCTGCGAGGGCCGCGCCCAGCTGGCGCTGACCCTGTGCATCGAACGCCTGTGCCGCAGCGAACCCGGCCTGCGCGACCATGCCGACTGCGTGCGCACCCGCGTGGCGCGCTGACCCCCCGCCGCCCGCCTCCCGCCGGGCCACCCAGTCACCCGGCGGCCACCGCCGCTGCCATCCCACCAGGCACCCAACCATGGCCGACGACTCCATCCGCCCCTTCCGCATCAATGTGCCGCAAGCGGTGCTGGACGACCTGCGCCAGCGCCTGCAGGCCACCCGCTGGCCCGAGCCGGCGCCGGTGGACGGCTGGCAACAGGGCGTGCCGCTGGCCTGGCTGCAGGCCATCTGCCAGCACTGGGCCGGCAACTACGACTGGCCGCAACGCCAGGCGCTGCTGAACCAGCACCCGCAGTTCATCACCACGCTGGACGGGCTGGACATCCACTTCCTGCATGTGCGCTCACCGCATGCCAATGCGATGCCGCTGCTGCTGACGCATGGCTGGCCGGGCTCGGTGGTCGAATTCCAGCAGGTGATCGGCCCGCTGACCGACCCCACCGCGCACGGAGGCAGCGCGGCCGATGCCTTCCACCTGGTGATCCCGTCGCTGCCGGGCTTCGGCTTCAGCGCCAAGCCCAGCACCACCGGCTGGGGCGTGGACCGCATCGCCAGCGCCTGGGCGCAGCTGATGGCGCGGCTGGGCTACGACCGCTACGCCGCGCAGGGTGGCGACTGGGGGTCGGCCGTGACCAGCGCCATCGGCGCGCTGGACGCGGCGCACTGCCTGGGCATCCACGTGACGCTGGCGATGGGCGCGCGGCCCCTGCCCAGCGACGCGCCGCCGCCCGACGAACTGCATGCGCTGGCCCGCGCCCAGTTCTACCGCGACTGGGATTCGGGCTATTCGCAGCAGCAGGCCACCCGGCCGCAGACCGTGGGCTACGCGCTGACCGATTCACCGGCCGGCCAGGCGGCCTGGATCCTGGAGAAGTTCTGGGCCTGGACCGACAGCGGCGGCGACCCGCTGAACGTGATCGACCGCGACGCGCTGCTGGACAACCTGATGCTGTACTGGGTGACGGCCAGCGCCGCGTCGTCGGCCCGGCTGTACTGGGAGAGCTTCGGCCCCGGCAAGCGCAAACCGTTGCCTGTCACGGTGCCCACCGGCGTGGCGGTGTATCCGCAGGAGATCGTGCCGCCGGTGCGGCGCTGGATGGAGGCGGCCGGGTTCAACCAGATCCGCCATTGGCAGGCGATGCCGCGCGGCGGGCACTTTGCCGCCTTCGAGCAGCCGGCGCTGTTCGTGGACGACCTGCGGGCGTTCTTCGGCACGTTGCGCTGAACGCGCCCGGCGCCGGCGGGTATCAGGGCAGCAGCAGCACCCGCCCCACGGTGGCCCGGTCGCCAGCCTGGGCGCAGGCCTGCGCATGCTGCGCCAGCGGCCAGCGTGATGTGATCAGCGGCTGGATGCGGCCGCCCCGGTGCAGCGCGGCCACGTCCTGCATCAGCACCCGCGCCGCATCGGGCTGGCGTTCCTTGAACTGGCGCAGGTCCACGCCGACCAGGCTGGCGCCCTTGACGATGGTGAGGTTGCCCTTCAGCTGGCCGATGCTGCCGCTGGCAAAGCCCAGCACCAGGTGCCGCCCGCCCCAGCCCAGGGTGCGGAAGGCGGTGTCGGTGGCCGCGCCGCCCACCGGGTCGGCCACCACGTCCACGCCCTGCGGGCCGGCCAGGGCCTTGACCTGGTCCTTCCAGTCGTCGGCGCCCAGGTCGACCACGGCGTCGGCACCGGCGGCCCGCACGGCGGCGCACTTGGCCGCGCCGGTGGCGCCGCCAATCACCCGTGCCCCCAGGGCCTTGCCCAGTTGCACTGCCGCCGCACCCACGGTGCCGGTGGCGCCCAGCACCAGCAGGGTCTCGCCGGGCTGCAGGTGGCCGCGTTCGCGCAGCGCATACAGCGCGGTGCCATAGGGCATGAACAGCACCGCCGCCTCGTCCAGCGCGGCCTGCGGCGCCACCGGGTGCAGCGCATCGGCGGGCACGCACAGCTGCTGGCACCAAGCGCCGATGGACACCGAGCCACCCACCCGATCGCCCACCGCCAGGCCGGTGGTGCCGGGGCCCAGGGCGTCGACCACGCCGGCGAATTCACTGCCCACGGTGAAGGGCAGGCCGGGCCGCCACTGGTAGCCGCCGCAGGCGATCAGCAGGTCGAAGAACGAGATGCCGCAGGCTTGCACCCGCACGCGCACCTGGCCGGCGGCGGGTTCGGGCACGGGCAGGGTGCCCAGCTGCAGAGGCTGGTCAAAGGCATGGACGCGCAGGGCTTGCATGGTGGGCAGGGTCTCGGTGGGTGGATCAGGCCACCACCATGGTGGCGTCGCCAGAGGCGTCATCGGGCCCCGGTGGGCCCAGCAGGTCCAGGGTCATCACGCCCGACAGCATGATCACCGAGCCTGGCAACGCCGGCGCCTCGTCGCCACGCTGCAGCACACGGCCGTCCACCACCGTGGGATTGGTGCTGACCGAGCGCAGGGTGTAGCCGCCGGGCCGGCGCCGCAGCTCGAAGTGCCAGCGGCTGATCTGCCGCGTGGCCACCTCATCGGGCAGGGTCAGCACCACGTCGTTGGCGGGCATGCCCTCGATGATGTCGAGCCGGCCGAAGGACACGATGTCCTGCAGCGGGATGTCGATGCGCTCGCCGCTCTCGCGCACGCGCACCGCCACCGGAAAGCGGCTGCGGTCCAGCCAGTGCAGCGACAGCAGCGCCATCGCCCGGCCGGCACCCTTCAGGGGCACCTCGCCCAGCGGCCGGCAGCGCAGGCGCTGGGCGTTGTCCAGTTCGCGGAAGCAGTCGTGCGACAGGCGGATCTGCCCCGGCTCGGCCGACGCGGCGATGCGGGCGCACAGGTTCATCACGTCGCCGGTGACCTGCACGCCGTCGGTCAGCACGCGGCCGTGGTGCAGGCCCACGCGCAGCGCCACCTGGTGGTCGCGCTCGCGGTGCAGGTTGGCCGCGTTCAGGTCGTGCTGCAGCGCGCACATGGCCAGCGCGGCCTGGGTGGCATCGGCAAAGATCGACACCGCGCCATCGCCGGCGGTGTCGACCAACCGGCCACCATGGGCGCGCAAGGCACGCTCCAGCGCGTCGACATGCAACTGCTGCAGCTGCCGGCCGCGGGCGTCGCCAAAGCGTGCGAAGTAGGCGGTCGAGCCGACGATGTCGGTGAAGCACACCGTGGCGCTGGTCTCGAAGCGGCGCGCCAGCGCCTCCGACAGCAGGGTCTGCAGCCGGATGATCTCCGTCATCGAGAGGGTTTCGAGGTCCAGGTCGGGTGGCATCGCAGATGGCCGGCGCGGCCAATGGGGCCGGGCTGAACCCTGCATGCTACGTGCAACGGGGTCTGTCGGCCGCCCGCATGGCCCCGCATGGATGCAAGCCCGGCAACGGCAGACCGGCAGGCGTGGGGCTGTTCGCGCAGGCGGACGGCAAGGCCGCGTGCTGGGCACCGGCTCATGGCTGCGGCAACTTCAGCACGGCGCCGGCGGCCCCGGCATCGGCATCCACATGCCCCGACACCGCGGCCGCCGCAGCCACAAAATGCCGCTCGAAACGC
>JAGOBT010000127.1 GCA_017999135.1 Burkholderiaceae bacterium | reverse complement strand
GTGGTGGACACCACGGCGGCGGGCGACTCGTTCGCCGGCGCCTACCTGGCGGCGCGGCTGGCGGGCGTGCCGCCGGCAGAGGCGGCACGCCACGGCAACCGGCTGGCGGCACGCGTGGTGCAGCACCGCGGGGCGATCATCCCGATGGAGGCGATGGCGGATCTGGTGGCTGGTGCGGCTTGAGCGTCGGCCGGGGCATCACCCCATGAAAAAGCCGGTGCGCTTTGCAGCGCACCGGCTTGTTGGCCAGCAGACCTGTCGGATCAGACCGCGTTGCGGCTGCGGCGGCGCGCAGCCGATCCGACCATCACCAGACCGGCCAGCATCAGGGCCACGGTCTCGGGCTCGGGCACGGGGGTCACGTCCAGGGCTTGGAAGGCAGCGTCGGCGATGATCTGGTGGGCCCGCGCAGACGGATGCAGGCCATCAGAGAACGCTGCGACAGCACAGGGCGTACCGAAGGATCCGTTGAATCCGGTGCAAGAGTCAGTTGTGCGCCAAGGCGCCCCTGGGCTGCCCTGCCGTGGTGCGGGTTGCCCCGTTGCGGCGCAGCCACGGGCGGGCGCAGTCTGTTGCGCGCGCCCGACACCTGGCGCGCTTCGTCAGGCCGCTGCGGCATGGGCTTTGCTAGCCTCGGTGATCCAGAACATCCACAATCAGGAGTTTCGATGCTTCGCATCCCATCGTCCGCCCGTTCCGTCGCCCTGGCCGTTTGCATGGCCCTGTCTGCGACCGCCGCCATGGCCCAGTCGTCCGTCTCGATGTACGGCCTGATCGACCTGTCGGTTGGGCAATTTGCGGTTTTGAATGCTGCTGGGACCAAGTACGTTGAGACCAAGGGTGTCAACAGCGGCAACATGACCACCAGCTTCATCGGCTTCAAGGGCACGGAAGACCTGGGCGGCGGCCTCAGCGCCCTGTTCGCGATCGAGAGCTTCATGCGCAACGACACCGGCTCGGCCGGTCGGTTCGACACCGACACCTTCTGGGCGCGCAGCGCCTATGTCGGCTTGAAGAGCGGCGCCGGCACGCTGACGCTGGGGCGCAACACCACATCGCTGTTCGTCAACACGCTGCTGTTCAATTCCTTTGGCGATTCATTCGGCTTTTCGCCGGCCATCCGCCAGACCTTCACCAGCGGCGGAGCCGTGCAGGTGTCGGGTGACACCGGCTGGAGCGACTCGGTCAAGTACGCCAGCCCGAGCTTCGGCGGCCTGAGCTTCACCGGCCATGTCGCAGCCGGCGAGAACAACGGCGGCCGCAACGTCGGCTTGAGCGCGCTGTACTTCGGCGGGCCGTTCGCCGGCGGCTTTGCCTGGCAGAAGGTGGAGAAGGGCGTCGGCGCGTTCAACCCCGACACCACCGCCTGGCAACTGGGCGGGTCGTTCAACATGGCGCCGGTCAAGTTCTACGCCCAGTACGGCAGCAGCGACAACAAGACGATCAACAACACCACCAAGGTCATCGGCCTGGGTGCCGACTACGCCCTGGGCGCCGGCAAGCTGATGGTGCAGTGGAACAAGCAGAGCCCCGACGTCGGCGCCGACCTGAAGACGCTGAGCTTCGGCTATGACCACAACCTGTCGAAGCGCACCGATGTGTACGCGGTCTACATGAACGAGAAGCAGACCGGCCTGAGCACCGGCAACAGCTACGCCGTGGGCGTGCGCCACCGCTTCTGACCGGCCACCTGCACCGGGCATCTGCCTGGTCTGGCCCCTGCAACGGCCACCCCGGAAACGGGGTGGCCGTTGTCATTGGGGCGACCCTGTGGCGCCGTTGATCCAGCGCAAGCCCCTGGGAAGCCTCCTGCGGGAGCATGGCTGCCATGGGCTGGAGCGGCGGGCGCCGCGGTCGGGCCCGATCGCATGACCAGGCTCCAACACAGGCCCAGACCCGCATGGAACACAGCTACGCCACCGCCACCGGCCTCGCCGGCCTGACCGAGCGCAGGCCGGGCCTTGTGGCCAAGGTCGACGCATCCAAGCCACTGCGCGGGCTGGCGCTGCCGGCGGGCGGCAGCGCCGAATCACAGTTGTGGAGCAGCCTGCTGGGAGCCCCGGCGCTGGCCGACGATGAATTGGCCACCCTGTCGCAGCTGGCCAGCCTGCGCCATGTGTCGGCCGGCCAGAACGTGATCAGCCGCAACAGCGCTGCCAGCACCCTGGTGGCCTTGCGCACCGGTGAGGTGGCACTGGGCCTGCGGACCGCCGACGGCGTGTTCCGCACCGAGCGCATCGTGCGAGGCCCGGCCTGGCTGGACCTCAGCTCGGCCTGGCTGTCCGGCCCGCATGCCATGGACGCCCAGGCAATGGGCCCGGCCAGCGTGATCGAGCTGCCCTGTGACGCGCTGGAGGCACGGCTGGCCGCCCATCCCGGCCTGGCCCAGCGCCTGATCCAGGGCCTGGCGCGTGAGGTGCAGGCACTGGCCGTCAACACCCATGAACTGATGCACAAGGACGCGCCGGGCCGCCTGGCCCAGTGGCTGCACCAGCGCTGCGTGCCGTTGCCGGGCGGCGCTGGCCAGGCCATGGTCAAGCTGACCGACCGCAAGCGCGACGTGGCGTCGCAGCTGGCCATCACGCCCGAGACCCTGTCACGCCTGATGCGCAGCTTCAGCCGCCAGGGCCTGATCGAGGTGGCGGGCTACAACGTGCGGGTGATCGACCCCGAGGCACTGGCCCGCGTGGCGCAGGCCTGATCACGCATCAGCGGCCCTGGCGCCCGCGCGCCCGGCGCCAACCGGCCAGCCCCAGCAGGCCCGCGGCCAGCAGCACTGCCTGGCCGGGCTCCGGCACGGCAGCGGCAAAGCCCAGTTCCAGCGCGGCCACGCGTTGCAGCGCCCAGGCGTCGTCGGGCGAGATGCCGAGGTCGAAGGCGGCCTGCTCGTGCCGGCCCAGGGACTGCGGGTCCAGCCCGGTGATGCTGCCGAACAGCGTCAGCGCGCTCAGGTACGAGCCATGCACGCTGGCATGCGTGCCGTCGTTGAACCACAGATCGATCAGGCCGTCGGTTTCGGCGCCCTTGGCGTACATGTCGCGCGTGGCCAGACCGTCCCGCACGGCGCGCAGGAAGGCCTGGCCCACTGGGATGACGCCGGCGATGCCGCCGCTGGCGTCGGTGCCGGCAAAGGCTGCCACGTTGTTCATTGCCACCGTCATCTCGTCGGTCATCGCCTCCAGCGACGGAAAGTAACTCGGCGCCGCGGTGGTGGCGTAGATCGCGTCGCCGGTCCGCGGGTTCGGGGTGGACGTGCCGGGCGGGTTGATCAGGTTCGGCCGCGCCCAGGTCTGCTGCAGGTAGATCTCAGCGGACGCATTGGCATTGACGTTGGTCGGGATCGTGCGTTCGTTGGTGTTGGTGCAAAAGTTGCCGCCACCGGCGGCCTGGCAGGCTTCGACACTGCCGTACATGTCGGTGAACATGCTCTGTTCGGTATAGGTGTAGCCCGTACCCTGGTGCCCCCAGTCCTCGATGCGGTCCACGTAAGCCTGCACGGACGGGTAGTTCGACCCCAGCGCCACGCCGTCCACGGTGCGCGGCGCCAGGGCCTCATCGCTCTGGTCTTGCAGGACCACCTTGTTCCATTTCTTGTTGTCGATGTTGCCGCGCAGGTCCCAATTGGAATTGGCGGTGTTGAGAAAGTGGCCGCGCAGGCTGGCGGCATTGCGGGTGGACAGTGAGACCTCGTAGTTCAGCTGGGCCTGGTCCGTCATCATCTTGAAGATGCCGGGCACACCGCCCCATGCGCCCTGAAATGAACCCGCAGTGTGGAAGTGTGGCGAGAAAGAATTTGCCTCGCGAATCGGCAAGGTTGACGTCGCCGGAAGCATCGTGCCGACCGGGTGCGAGTTCGTGCCAGTGAGGTTGGTGAACGGCGCGCCGGTGGTGAAGCTCAGCGCCGGGTTGCGGCCACCGTGCAACGGCCCTTGCGGACGGGTGAGGTCGTGCACATTCGCCGCGTTGTAGGTCAGCACCGGGTCGAGCCGCCCGAAGGTGTAGCTGTTGCCGACGAACAGGATGCTGATCGGAGTGTCAGCCGCCTGGGCCGGCCAGACAGCGGCCAGGGCCAGCAGGCCGACCAGGGCTGGGCGGGTGGGGGACAGAAGGTGGCGGCGCATGCGGGTCTCCTCGCGCAGAACTGTGAAAAGCGGCACGGTAGGTACAGACCAAATAGATGTCAAATATCTGAGAAATCCATATTCAATATGATGAACGTATGGACATCCGACGCCTGCGCTACTTCCTGGCCGTGGCCGACGCCGGTCACATCACCCGCGCGGCGGCCCATCTGGGCATGGCCCAGCCGCCGCTGAGCCAGCAGATCAAGGCGCTGGAAGCCGAGCTGGGCCTGCAGCTGTTCCAGCGCCACCCCAAGGGCGTGACGTTGACCGAGGCGGGCCGCCTGCTGCAGGACGAGGCGCGTGGACTGCTGCGCCAGGCCGAGGCGCTGCGCGACCGGCTGCGGCAGGTGGCGCAGGGCGAGCAGGGCCGGCTGGCGCTGGGATTCACCAGCTCGGCCGCAGCCCATGCCTACATGCCGCGCACGCTGCGCGCCTGCCGGCAGCAGCACCCGCACATCGGGCTCGACCTGCGTGAGGCCAATGCCGCCGAGATCACCGACGCGGTGCAGGCCGGGCACCTGCATTGCGGCTTCCTGCGGGTGCCGACCAACCGGCCACCGGAGCTGCAGTTCGAGACCCTGTTCCACGAGCCGGCGCTGCTGGCCCTGCCGATCGACCACCCGCTGGCGCCCCGCCCGGGGGAACCGGTGCGCCCGCTGGCGCTGACCGCGCTGCGCGACGAGGGCTTCATCCTGGTGCGCCAGCCCGGGGCGCCGGGGCTGTATGCCAACCTGCTGGCGCTGTGCGAGGCCCAGGGCTTCAGCCCGCGGGTGGTGGCCGAGGTGCCGCGCATGATGAGCAATCTGAACCTGGTGGCCGCCGGCGCCGGGGTGTCGGTGGTGCCGGCGTCGATGCAGGGGGCCCATCCGCATGCCGTGGCCTACTGCCCGCTGGCCAGCGCCACGCCGCTGGATGCACCGATGACCCTGGTCTGGCGCCGGGCCGACCTGGCTGGCCCGACGGCCACTTTCGTGGCATTGGCCCGCCGGATGGCCCGCGATGTGGCCACCCCCACGCCCGCTGCCCCATGATGCGCGGCCATGCCGCCGATCCACCCCGTCCGCCCCGCCGCACCTGGTTGCAGCAGGCGGTTGCGCTGGCGGCGGCGGGCGCGGCAGCCGGGCATGCGGCCGGCGCCCGGGCAGCGCCGGCCTGGCCAGGCGGCCCGGTGCGCATCCTGCTGGTGTACCCGCCGGGCGGTGTCAGTGACCAGGTGCTGCGCAGCCTGGCCGAGCAGCTGGCCCCGCTGCTGGGGGTGCCGGTGCAGGTGGACTACCGGCCCGGTGCCGGCGGCAGCCTGGGGCTGACGGCGCTGGCCGCCGCGCCGCCTGATGGCCACACCCTGGCCTTCTCGGCGCTGAGCCCGCTGACGCTGTACCCGCAGCTGGCGAAGGTGCGCTACGACCCGCTGCGCGACATCACACCGGTGGCCGGCGTGATGCTGACGCCGTCGCTGCTGGTGGGCACGCCGGCCTTTGAAGGCGCCAGCGTGGCCGATCTCACACGCGCCGCGCGGGCCGCGCCGGGGCGCCTGCGCTGGGCCACCACCGGCGCCGGCACCACCGGCCACCTGGTGCTGGCCCAGTGGCAGCGGGCCACCGGCTGCAGCGTGACCCACATTCCGTACAAGGGTGGCGGCCAACAGCTCAACGACGCCCTGGCCGGCCACTTCGAGCTGCTGTCGACCAATGTGGCCGCGGCGCAGCGCCAGCACATCCGCAGCGGCCAGTTCAAGCCGCTGGCGGTGGGTGTGCCGCAGCGGCTGGACAGCCTGCCCGACGTGCCCACCTGGGCCGAGCTGGGACTGCCCGACGCCAACCTGGCTTCGGTGTTCGGCCTGATGGCACCGGCCGGCACGCCGGCGGCGGTGGTGCAGCGGCTCAACCAACTGGTCAACCAGCTGCTGGACGGCGCGGTGCTGAAGGCGCAGCTGCGCGCTGCCGACAACCTGCCGGCCGGCGGCAGTGCGGCCCGGTTCGCGGCGCTGGTGCGGCAGGAATTCCAGCAGCACCAGGCGCTGCTGCAGCGCGCGCCGATCAGCCTGGACTGACGCTGCGGCCCGCCGTGGCGGCTGCCACCTGCAGCAGCTGGGCGACCACCGCCACGGCGATCTGCTCGGGCTGCTTGCCCGGGATGCCGGGCACGCCGATCGGGCAGGTCAGCCGGTCCAGCGCGGCATCGGCCACGCCGCGCTGGCGGAAGCGGGCCAGAAAGCGCGCCCGCTTGGTGGCCGAGCCGATCAGCCCCAGGTAGCCGAAGTCGCCGCGTTGCAGGATGGCCTCGGTGATGCGCAGATCCAGGTCGTGGCTGTGGGTCAGCACCAGGTAGAAGGCGCCGGGCGGCGCCAGCCGCACTTCGGCCTCGACCGGCTCGACGCAGAGCCGGCGGATGTGCGGCGGGCTGGGCTCGGCGGGGAATTCGGCCTCGCGCTCGTCGATCCAGTCCACGTCAGAAGGCAGGCGGGCCAGCAGTTGCACGATGGCCCGGCCCACATGGCCGGCGCCGTAGAGCTGCAGGTGGAACAGCGGCACCTCGTCGGGCCAGGCCGCCAGCGCGGCGGCATCCAGCGGCGCGGTGCGCAGGGTCAGCGCGCCACCGCAGCACTGGCCCAGCGTGGGGCCGAGGGCGATGGGCTGGTCTTGCGGGACGGTGATGCGGTCGGCCAGCAGGGCGCGGGCGCGGGTGATGGCCTGGAGTTCCAGGTGGCCGCCGCCGATGGTGCCGGCCACCACGTCGGCGGACACCAGCATGCGGGTGCCGGCCTCGCGCGGCACCGAGCCGCGCGCCTCCAGCACCTGCACCAGCATCGCCGGCCGGCCTGCGGCCAGCCAGGCGCGGGCAGTGGCCTTCAGCGCATCGCGCATTCAGGCGGCGGCGCCGGCCTGCGCCCGCACGGCGTCCAGCGCGTCCAGCACCGCCTCGGGCGTGGCCGGGGCGCGCAGTGGCGGGTCGGCCTGGTGGCCGCCGGTGGCGCTGATGGCGTCGCGGATCGCCAGGAACACGGAAAACGGCAGCAGCAGTGGCGGCTCGCCGACCGCTTTGCTGCGGTGGATGGTGTCGGCGGGGTTGTCCCCGTCGTACAGCTGCACGTCGAAGTGCGCCGGGCAGTCGTTGGCCGTGGGGATCTTGTAGGTGCTGGGCGCATGCGTCAGCAGCTTGCCCGTCTGCGGGTGCCAGTGCAGTTCTTCCATCGTCAGCCAACCCATGCCCTGGATGAAGGCGCCTTCCACCTGGCCGATGTCGATGGCCGGGTTCAGGCTGCGGCCGACGTCGTGCAGCACGTCGGCGCGCAGCACCTTGTGCTCGCCGGTCAGGGTGTCGATGATGACCTCGGCGCAGGCCGCGCCATAGGCGAAATAGAAGAACGGCTTGCCCTTGAGCGTCTCGCGGTTCCAGTGCAGGCCGGGCGTGGCATAGAAGCCGTCGCTCCACAGCTGCACGCGTGCGGCATAGGCCTGGGCCACCAAGGCGTCGAACGCGATCTGCTGGCTGCCGCTGCTGACCTGGCCACTGGCAAATCGCACCGTGGCCGCGTCGGCGCCGATCTGCGCGGCCCAGTGCGCCGCCAGCCGCTGGCGCACCTGGCGGGCCGCGTCCTGCGCGGCCTTGCCGTTCAGGTCGGCGCCGGTGCTGGCGGCGGTGGCCGAGGTGTTGGCCACCTTCTGGGTGTCGGTGGCGGTCACCCGCACACGGTCGAAACCGATGCCCAGCTCGTGGGCCACCACCTGCGCCACCTTGGTGTTCAGGCCCTGGCCCATTTCGGTGCCGCCGTGGTTCACCAGCACCGAGCCGTCGGCATACACATGCACCAGCGCGCCGGCCTGGTTGAAGTGGGCCACGTTGAACGAGATGCCGAACTTGATCGGCGTGAGCGCCAGCCCGCGCTT
>JAGOBT010000126.1 GCA_017999135.1 Burkholderiaceae bacterium | reverse complement strand
AAGTGCCTGCAGGGCAAGGGCATCGTCAACAGCATCAGCCTGAAGGAAGGCGAGGCCGAGTTCCGCCGCCAGGCCACGCTGCTGCGGCGCTATGGCGCGGCCACCGTGGTGATGGCCTTCGACGAGCAGGGCCAGGCCGACACCTTCGAGCGCAAGATCCAGATCTGCGAACGCGCCTACCGGCTGCTGGTCGACGAGATCGACTTTCCGCCCGAGGACATCATCTTCGACCCCAACATCTTCGCGATCGCCACCGGCATCGACGAGCACGCGAACTACGCGGTGGACTTCATCAACGCCACGCGCTGGATCAAGGCGAACCTGCCGAGTGCCAAGGTGTCAGGCGGTGTGTCCAACGTCAGCTTCAGCTTCCGCGGCAACGAGCCGGTGCGCGAGGCCATCCACACCGTGTTCCTGTACCACGCCATCCGCGCGGGCCTGGACATGGGCATCGTCAACGCCGGCATGGTGGGCGTGTACGACGACATCCCGGCCGAGTTGCGCGAGCGGGTGGAAGACGTGGTGCTGAACCGCCGACCCGACAGCACAGAGCGCCTGCTGGAGATTGCCGAGAACGTGAAGGGCGCCGCCAAGGACGACAGCCAGCGCCTGGCCTGGCGCAACGGCACGGTCGACGAGCGCCTGAGCCATGCCCTGGTGCACGGCATCACCGACTTCATCACCGAAGACACCGAGGCCTGCTGGCAGCGCATTGCCGCCACTGGCGGCCGGCCGCTGCATGTGATCGAAGGCCCGCTGATGGCCGGCATGAACGTGGTGGGCGACCTGTTCGGCCAGGGCAAGATGTTCCTGCCGCAGGTGGTCAAGAGCGCCCGCGTGATGAAGCAGGCGGTGGCCCATCTGCTGCCCTACATCGAGGCCGAGAAGAAGCTGCTGCAGGATGCCGGCGGCGATGTGAAGCCCAAGGGCAAGATCGTCATCGCCACGGTGAAGGGCGACGTGCACGACATCGGCAAGAACATCGTCACCGTCGTCCTGCAGTGCAACAACTTCGAGGTGGTGAACATGGGCGTGATGGTGCCCTGCCAGGACATCCTGGCCAAGGCACGCGTCGAGGGCGCCGACATCATCGGCCTCTCCGGCCTGATCACGCCCAGCCTGGAAGAGATGCAGCATGTCGCCGCCGAGATGCAGCGCGACGACTGGTTCCGGATGAAGAAGATCCCGCTGCTGATCGGCGGTGCCACCTGCAGCCGGGTGCACACCGCGGTGAAGATCGCCCCGCACTACGAGGGCCCGGTGGTCTACGTGCCCGACGCCAGCCGCAGCGTGGGCGTGTGCTCTGACCTGCTGAGCGACGAGCGCGCGGCGAAGTTCATGGACGAGTTGAAGACCGACTACGACAAGGTGCGCGCCCTGCACGCCAGCAAGAAGGCCACGCCGCTGGTGACGCTGGCCGCCGCACGTGCCAACAAGACGCCCATCGACTGGGCCGCCTACACGCCGCCCCAGCCCAAGTTCATCGGCCGCCGGGTGTTCAGGAACTTCGACCTGGCCGAGTTGGCCAGCTGCATCGACTGGGCGCCGTTCTTCCAGACCTGGGACCTGGCGGGCAAGTTCCCCGACATCCTGAAGGACGAGATCGTCGGTGCCGAGGCGGTGCGGGTGTTCAGCGACGGCAAGCGCCTGCTGCAGCGCGCCATCGACGGCCGCTGGCTGCAGGCGAACGGCGTGGTCGGCTTCTGGCCGGCCAACACGGTGGATGAAGACACCATCGCCATCTACACCGACGAGACCCGCAACCAGGTGCTGATGCATTGGCGCCCACTGCGGTTGCAGACCGAGCGGCCGGTGATCGACGGCGTGCGGCGCCCCAACCGCTGCCTGGCCGACTTCATCGCCCCACGCGCCGACGCTGGCGGCCAAGACGACTACATCGGCCTGTTCGCCGTCACCGCCGGCCTGGGCATCGAGAAGAAGATCGCCCAGTTCGAGGCCGACCACGACGACTACCAGGCCATCATGCTCAAGGCCCTGGCCGACCGCCTGGCCGAGGCCTTTGCCGAGCGCATGCACCAGCGTGTGCGCATGGACCTGTGGGGCTACGCGCCCGACGAGACGCTGGACAACACCCAGCTCATCGCCGAGCAGTACCGCGGCATCCGCCCGGCGCCGGGTTACCCGGCCTGCCCCGACCACAGCGTCAAGCGCGCAATGTTCGACGCCCTGCAGGCCGCCGACATCGGCATGGGCCTGACCGAGAGTCTGGCGATGACGCCGGCGGCCAGCGTCAGCGGCTTCTACCTGGCCCACCCCGAGGCCACCTACTTCAACGTCGGCCGCATCGGCAACGACCAGGTGCAGGCCTGGGCCGACGCCGAAGGCCTGGGCGTGGCCGAGGCCGAGCGGCACCTGGCGCCGCTGTTGTGACAGCGCGGCGGGCTGGCGCGCCGACAATCGCGCCATGCAACCGCCCGCCCGCTCCGTCGCCCTGCTGCTCAATGTGGCGCATGCGTTCGATCACCTGTTTCTGCTGATCTTCGCCACCGCGGTGGCGGCCATTGCGGCCGACTTCGGCTTCAGCCGCTGGGAAGACCTGATGCCCTACGGCGTGGGCGCCTTCCTGATGTTCGGCCTGGGCTCGCTGCCGGCCGGCAAGCTGGGCGACAGCTGGGGCCGGCGGCCGATGATGCTGGTGTTCTTCTTCGGCATGGGCGCGTCGGCCCTGCTGGCCGCGGCCACGCAGACCGCCTGGCAACTGGCGGCCGCGCTCAGCCTGCTGGGCGCGTTCTCGGCCATCTACCACCCGGTGGGCATCCCGATGCTGGTGCAGGGCGCTGCCAAGCCGGGCGCCACCATCGGCATCAACGGGCTCAGCGGCAACCTGGGCATCGCCGGCGCGGCGATGGCCACCGGCTTCCTGGTGCACCTGGCGGGCTGGCGGGCGGCCTTCGTGGTACCGGGGCTGCTGTGCATCGCACTGGGGGTGCTGTTCGCCCGGCTGGTGCCGGCCGAGGCGCAGCCGCCGTCGCGCCGCAAGGCGGCCACCGCCATCGTGCTGGCGCCGGGCCAGCTGGCGCGGGTGCTGGTGGTGATGACGGTGGCATCGGCCACTGCCGGGCTGCTGTTCAACCTGACCACCAACGGCAACGCGCAGTTCCTGTCCGAGCGGCTGCAGGGCCTGGTGCACGACCCGGCCACCATCGGCCTGCTGCTGGCGGGTGTGTATGCGCTGGCCAGCCTGTCGCAGGTGGTGGTGGGCCGGCTGCTCGACCGGGTGCCGCTCAAGCGCTTGCAGCTGGGCATCGTGCTGTGCCAGGCGCCGCTGCTGGCGCTGGCCAGCCAGGCCCAGGGCTGGTGGCTGTATGCGGCGCTGCTGGGCGTGATGGTGCTGATCTTCGGCGCCATCCCGTTCACCGACGCGGTGATCGTGCGCTATGTCGACGACCACATGCGCAGCCGCGTGGCCGGGCTGCGGCTCACGCTGAGCCTGGGGTTCAGCTCGCTGGCGGTGTGGGCGCTGGGGCCGGTGGTCAAGTCTGCAGGCTTCGGCACACTGTTCCTGTGGATGGCAGGCATCTCGCTGGTCACCGCGGCCACGCTGCTGGCCATGCCGGGCGAGCCGCAGCGCGCCACGGCCGCCTGACCGGCCACACCGATCAGGCGCCGGGCAGGGCGCGCCGGTACTGCATGGCCTCGGCCAGGTGCGGCACGCCGATGCGGCTGGCACTGTCCAGGTCGGCGATGGTGCGCGCCACCTTCAGCGCCCGGTGCACGCCGCGGCCCGACCAGCCCAGCCGCGCTGCCGCCAGCTGCAGGAAGCGGCTGGCCGCGTCGTCCAGCACGGCATGGGTGTCCAGCGCACCGGCGTCCAGGTGGGCGTTGGCGCAGCCCTGGCGCGCCTGCTGCCGGGCGTGGGCGGCCGCCACCCGGGCAGCCACCATGGCGCTGGGCTCCCCTTCAGGCTGGGCCAGCAGGGCGTCGGGCGGCACCGCAGCCACCTCCACCTGCAGGTCGATGCGGTCGAGCAGCGGGCCCGACAGCTTGCCCTGGTAGCGGGCCACCTGCTCGGGCGTGCAGCGGCAGGCACGGCCGGCCATCTGCGCACCCAGCCAGCCGCAGGGGCAGGGGTTCATCGCGGCCACCAGTTGGAAGTCGGCCGGGAACTGGGCCGACCGTGCGGCACGGGCGATGGTGATGCGGCGGGTTTCCAGCGGCTCGCGCAGGGCCTCCAGGGCCGACCTGGGGAATTCAGGCAGTTCATCCAGAAAGAGCAGGCCGCCATGCGCCAGCGAGATCTCGCCCGGCCGGGGCGGTGAGCCGCCGCCCACCAAGGCCACGGCACTGGCGGAATGGTGCGGTGCGCGGACCGGGCGCTGCCGCCAGCGGGCGGGGTCGAAGCCACCCGGCGCCAGGCCGGCCAGCGCGGCACTGGCCAGCGCTTCGTCTTCCCCCATCGGCGGCAGCAGGCCGGCCAGGCGCTGGGCCAGCATGCTCTTGCCGCTGCCAGGCGGGCCGACCATCAACAGCGAATGCGCACCGGCCGCCGCCACCTCCAGCGCGCGCTTGGCAGCGGCCTGGCCGCGCACGTCACGCAGGTCGGCACACGCCGCGGTGGCACTGTCGGCCGGGGGCTGCATCGCTGACAGCGGTTCTGCCGCATCGCCGGGCAGCAGCGCGCGCACCACGGCCAGCAGGTCGGGTGCACCGCACACGCGCACCTGCCGCGCACGCGCCGCCTCGGCTGCACTGGCCTGGGGCAGCACCAGGGTGGCGGGCGGCGCGCCGCCAGCGGCGTCACGCTGCAGCGCGAGGGCCAGCGCCAGCGCGCCGCGCACCGGGCGCAAGGCACCGGCCAGGCTCAGCTCGCCGGCAAATTCACAGGCCGCCACGCGGGCGGTGTCCAGCTGGCCATCGGCCGCCAGGATGCCCAGCGCGATCGGCAGGTCGAAGCGGCCACTCTCCTTGGGCAGATCGGCAGGCGCCAGGTTGACGGTGATGCGCTTGTTGTGCGGGAAGGCAAAGCCCGAGTTGGTGAGCGCGGCGCGCACCCGCTCGCGCGATTCCTTCACCTCGGTGTCGGCCAGGCCCACCAGCGTGAAGCTGGGCAGGCCGTTGGCCAGGTGCACCTCCACCTGCACAGGCGGCGCGGCCAGGCCGTCCAGCGCGCGGCTCTTGATCACTGCCAGGGACATGGCTGTGTGTCCTCCCTGGCGCTGCATTGTGCGCGCCGCCAGCCGACCGCTTGTGCGCACCAAAAGCGGGGGTTTGGCTGATGTGCGCTGATTTGGTGCGGCCTTGTGCCGCGGCTTGGTGTGCGGATGGCATGCGCATCACCGCCTTGGGGCGCTTTGCCCGGGAGAATCCGAACTTGGCATGGAAGCTGCAGATAGATCGCCGAAACCAAACCCTCATCCCCCCAGGAGAACCCGTCCATGAAAAAAACACTGCTGGCCATCGCCGTCGCTGTTGCCACCGCCGCCGTCCCCACCATCGCCTCGGCCCAGGTGGCCTTCAACGCGGCGGTCGTCACCGACTACCGCTACCGCGGCATTTCCCAGTCGAAGCTGAAGCCTGCCGTGTCGGCCGGTGTCGACTACGCCGCCGGCGCGTTCTACGTGGGCGCCTGGGCGTCGACGATCAAGTGGATCAAGGAGTTCGGCGGCGACAGCAACGTCGAGATCGACCTGTACGGCGGCTACAAGGGCGAGCTGGCCAAGGACGTCGCCTTCGACGTCGGCCTGCTGACCTACATCTACCCCAGCAACAAGCTGGCCACCAGCGCCAACACCACCGAGCTGTATGGCGCCGTCACCTTCGGGCCGGCCACGCTGAAGTACTCGCACGCGGTGACTGACACCTTCGGCAATGCCGACAGCAAGAACAGCTTCTACCTCGACCTGAGCGCCGGCTTCGACGTGGGCGGCGGCCTGATGGTCACGCCGCACATCGGCCACCAGAAGATCAAGGGCTCCAGCGCCTGCACCTACACCGACTACTCGGTGACGGTGTCCAAGGACTTCAGCGGCCTGGTGCCCAGCCTGATGGTGGTGGGCACCAATGCCAAGGACGCGTGCTACCTGGTCAACGGCAAGGACCTGGGCAAGAACGGCATCGTCCTCGGCCTCAAGTACAACTTCTGATCTCCTGGGAGAACAGCCATGAAGATGGTGACCGCGATCGTCAAGCCGTTCAAGCTGGACGAAGTGCGTGAGGCCCTCAGCGCCATTGGCGTGCAGGGCATCACGGTGACCGAAGTCAAGGGTTTCGGTCGCCAGAAGGGCCACACCGAGCTGTACCGCGGCGCCGAGTACGTGGTCGACTTCCTGCCCAAGGTGAAGATCGAGGCCGCGGTGGACGACAGCATCGTCGACCGCGTCATCGAAGCCATCGAGGGATCGGCCCGCACCGGCAAGATCGGCGACGGCAAGATCTTCGTCTCCACGCTGGAGCAGGTGGTCCGCATCCGCACCGGCGAGACCGGCAAGGACGCCCTCTGACCTGACCTGCCGCGCTGGCTGCCCCGCCCTGCGGCCGCCGCCGCCGGTGCCGCCGCGCCCCCTGAGCCCACAAGAATCCGCTAGGAAAACATCCACCATGAGAAAGCTCCTCGCTTCCCTCGCCCTGGGCTTCGCCGTCCTGGGCTTCACGGGCGGTGCGATCGCGCAGGACACTGCCGCGTCCGCGCCCGCCACCACGGCATCGGCTGCGGCCGACACCGCATCCGCCCCGGCGGCTGCGGCTGCGGCGGCTGCCCCGGCCGCGTCTGCCGCTGCCGAAGCAGCACCTGCGGCCGCACCCGTGGCCAACAAGGGCGACGTGGCCTGGATGCTGGTGTCCACCCTGCTCGTCATCATGATGACGGTGCCGGGCCTGGCGCTGTTCTACGGCGGCCTGGTGCGCAGCAAGAACATCCTGTCGGTGCTGATGCAGGTGATGGTGACCTTCTCGCTGATCGTTGTGCTGTGGGCCATCTACGGCTACAGCCTGGCGTTCACCGAGGGCAACGCCTTCGTCGGCGGGCTCGACCGGCTGTTCCTGAAGGGTGTGTTCGACCCGGCGGCAGGCAGCTTCGCGATGGCGGCCACCTTCAGCAAGGGCGTCTACATCCCTGAACTGCTGTTCGCGGCCTTCCAGGCCACGTTCGCCGGCATCACCTGCTGCCTGATCGTCGGCGCCTTCGCCGAGCGCATCAAGTTCAGCGCCGTGCTGCTGTTCAGCGCCCTGTGGTTCACCTTCAGCTACGCGCCGATCGCCCACATGGTGTGGTTCTGGATGGGCCCGGACGCCTATGCCAGCAAGGAAGTCGTCGACGCGATGAACGCCAAGGCCGGCCTGATCTGGCAGCACGGCGCGCTGGACTTCGCCGGCGGCACGGTGGTGCACATCAACGCCGCCGTGGCGGGCCTGGTGGGCGCCTACATGATCGGCAAGCGGGTGGGCTACGGCCGCGAAGCCATGGCCCCGCACAGCCTGCCGCTGACCATGGTGGGTGCCGCGCTGCTGTGGGTGGGCTGGTTCGGCTTCAACGCCGGCAGCGCGCTGGAAGCCGGCAACTCGGCTGTGCTGGCCTTCATGAACACCTTCACCGCCACCGCCGCCGCCGTGCTGGCCTGGTGCCTGGGTGAAGCCATGATGCGCGGCAAGGCCAGCATGCTGGGCGCCGCCTCGGGTGCCGTGGCCGGCCTGGTGGCCATCACCCCGGCCTGCGGCAACGTCGGCCTGATGGGCGCCATCGTCATCGGCTTCGTCGCCGGCTTCGCCTGCCTGTGGGGCGTGCACAGCCTGAAGAAGCTGCTGGGTGCGGACGACTCGCTGGACGTGTTCGGCGTGCACGGCGTGGGCGGCATCGTCGGCGCCCTGCTGACCGGCGTGTTCAACACCCAGGACCTGGGCGGCCCCGGCCTGGTGACCGACTGGGTCACCGCCACCGTGGGCAGCAACGGCATCGGTGCCCAGGTGTGGATCCAGCTCAAGGGCGTGCTGATCACCATCGTCTGGTCGGCCGTGGTGGCTGCCATCGCCTTCAAGATCACCGACCTGGTGGTGGGCCTGCGTGTCTCGGAAGAAGAAGAGC
>JAGOBT010000125.1 GCA_017999135.1 Burkholderiaceae bacterium | reverse complement strand
AGCGTCATGATGGCCAGCAGGGCCTGGCGCAGGCCGGCCTCGCTGCCGCCGGCCAGGAAGCGGTCGACATCGTGGTTGTCGACGAAGTTGGCCATGCGGTGCGGGTCGCTCTGCAGCCGCATCAGCGTGGCGATGCGGTGGCCCAGCACGGCGGTGGGCGCACCGCGGGCCAGCACGTCGCCCAGGCTGCCGTAGAGGCTGAAGTTCAGCATGCCCGGCAGCAGCGGCCGGCCGCTGCGCTGGCCGCCGGCGCGCACATAGGTCTCGATGCGGCGGGCGCCGGCGGTGGCGAAGGGCGGGTCGATGTCGAAGCCCTCGCCGAAGGTGTAGAAGTTCTGGCGGCCGGTGTCCCGGGCCACCCGGTCGATGCCGGGTGCCACCGGGTCGTCGGCCTGCAGAAAATCGTGGAACAGCGACGGCGGCACGTAGAACACGGTGTCGACACGGAAGGCGTCCACGCCCACCTCACGCACCCAGTGGCCGTGGCTCTCGCGCAGCGCCTGGCGCACCCGCGGGTTGCCGGTGTTCAGATCGTCCAGCCCTGACATCTGCCACTGCATCAGCTGCTGCGGCTGCTTGTAGTCGACGATGTCGGGCGTCCAGTGGTAGATGCCGGCGGCACGGTGCGCCGGGTTGCGCGGGTCGTTCAGGTCGAACGGCGGCTGCGTGGGTGCCGGCGCTGGGCGTGAGGCGGCGTTGGGCAGCCAGCCACGCGCCGGGTCGCCCGCGCGCCAGGTGCTGTCGTAGCGGAAGAAGTTGCCGGTGTGGTTCAGCACGATGTCTTGCACCAGGTACATGCCGCGGCTGTGCAGCGCGTGCGACAGCGCCTTGTAGTCGTCCAGCGTGCCCAGGTGCCTGTCCACCTGCTGGAAGTGCTGCGCCCAGTAGCCGTGGTAGCCGCTGTAGCTGCCGTCCCACCACTGGTTGGCCACCGGCGGGGTGATCCACAGCGCGGTGGCACCCAGGCCGCGGATGTAGTCCAGCCGGCGCTGCAGCCCGGCGAAATCACCGCCGTTGTAGTGGGCGTTGCTGGCGGGGTTGTACTCGCCCGCGCCCTGGTCGTTGTTGGAGGGGTCGCCGTCGTCGAAGCGGTCGGTCAGCACGAAGTAGATGACCTGGTCGCGCCAGTCGGGCGAGGGCACGTGCAGCAGCAGCGGCTGGGCAGGTGGTGTCGGTTGCGCCGGCTGAACCGGCTGCGCACCCGCGGCCACGCTGGCCGCCCCCAGCGCCCCCAGCGCCGCGATCGTCCACCGACGCCAGCGGCGCGTCATGCCGCCAGCAGAGTTTGCAGCGGCACCCGCACGCGCGAGCGCCACGCTGCCTCGTTGTGGTCGCCGCCATCGAACTGCAGGCTGGTGAAGTGCGTGCCGCGCTGCCAGCCGCGTGCGGCCAGCACCGCGTCCACCTGCGCCTGCAGCGGCGGGTACAGCGCGTCCAGGTTGACCGTGCCGTGGTCGAAGTACAGG
The DNA here is from genome assembly GCA_017999135.1 of Burkholderiaceae bacterium. Classification (GTDB taxonomy): domain Bacteria; phylum Pseudomonadota; class Gammaproteobacteria; order Burkholderiales; family Burkholderiaceae_C; genus Pseudaquabacterium. Next base: position 6,592 of record JAGOBT010000125.1, on the reverse strand, counting down.
CGGTGGCTACCCGGTGGCGGTAGCCGCTCGGCCAGCCAGTCCCGCAGCGCCTGCTGGGCCTGGGCCGCGCGCGGGTCGCCCGGCGGCGTGATCCAGGCCGGCTGGGTGCTCATCGGCCAGTGGGTGGACACGCAGCCGGCCGCGCCGAACACACCCGGGTGCTGCACCAGCGCATACAGCGAGATCAGCCCGCCCATGCTGGACCCCATCACCCGGGTGTGTGCCGGGCCGGGCAGGGTGCGGTAAGTCGCGTCGATGTGCGGTTTGAGGTCGTCGACCAGGAAGCGCAGGTAGCCGTCCGACAGCGCCGGCCCGCCGTAGACCTGGTCGCGCCAGGCGGCCGGCAGACGCGCCAGCGGGGCCGCAGGGCCATATTCCTGCCGGCGCAGCGGCGTGTTCCAGAGGCCCACCACGATGGTGGGCGGCACCGCCCCCGCCGCGCGCAGCGCCAGCAGCGCGGGCACCACGCCCCAGGTCTGGCCGCCGTAGGCATCGGCGGGGTCGAACAGGTTCTGGCCGTCGTGCACGTACAGCACCTGGTGGCGCCGGGTGCCGCTGTCGTAGCCCGGCGGCAGCCAGACCGTCACCCGCCGCGGGGCGGCGTGGGCCGAGGCGAACGCGGGGGTGGTGACGAAGCGGCCGCCGCCGGCCGGACCGGGGTCGGCGGCGCGCGGCGCGGCACAGCCGCCCAGCAGCGCCGGCGGCAGTCCGGTGGCGGCCATGCAGGCCATGGCGCGGCGCCGTGACAGCGCGGCGGCGGGCTGCGGCGGTGTGTGGCGGGTCGGGCCGGGTGGCAGGCCGGCAGCCCCAGGGTGACTGGTTGGCATGTAGTAAGGCTACATTCCGTCGTTACGGGCATCGTTGCCATTCTGCAACTCTTGACCAGTACTTTCCCTGATTTGCTTGGTGGATCCGGTGCTTGCTTGCTGGGGTCAACACACCAAACGGCTTCAGGATGGGGGCATGCCCCCTGGCAAGGGATCTAGTTTTAGTACAGAATTGTTGTTGCGCAGTTTTGCAAACGCTGCAGATGGCGCGACACAGACCGCGATGCAGCCCGCCCTGCAGTCCTTCCTGTTCGAGAGGAGACACCCATGAAGACGCCCAGCCAACAACCCACCCGCGCCGGCCGCGGCCGCCCGGCGTTCCGCCTGCGGCCCGTGGCCCTGAGCTGCACCGCCCTGCTGCTCGCCGCCTCCGACATGGCCCTGGCCCAGCAGCAGGCCGAGCAGCAGGTCACCGTGACCGGCATCCGTCGCGGCATCGAGAGCGCGATCTCGGTCAAGAAGAACGCCGACGGCATCGTCGAGGCCGTCTCGGCCGAAGACATCGGCAAGCTGCCCGACAGCAGCATTGCCGAATCCATCGCACGCCTGCCAGGCATCTCCGCCCAGCGTGCGGCCGGCCGCGCCCAGGTCATCAGCGTGCGTGGCCTGTCGCCCGATTTCGCCACCACCCTGCTCAATGGCCGCGAGATGGTCAGCACCGGCGACAACCGCAGCGTCGAGTTCGACCAGTACCCGTCGGAGCTGCTCAGCGGCGTGACGGTCTACAAGACGCCCGACGCCAGTCTGGTGGGCCAGGGCCTGTCGGGCACGCTGGACATGCAGACCATCCGGCCGCTGAACTTCGGCAGCCGCGTGGTCGCGCTCAACGCCCGGGTGCAGAACAACTCGCTGGGCTCGGCAGGCAACGCCTCCGCCAACGGCAACCGGTTCAGCGTCAGCTATGTCGACCAGTTCGCCAACCGCACGCTGGGCGTGGTGCTGGGCTATGCCCACCTGCAGACGCCGGTGCAGGAAGAGCAGGTCGGCTTCTACGAGCCCTGGCAGGCCATCGGCGACAACTGGCGCCCTGGCGTGGCCGCCGGCACCTTCTACACCGATGGCGTGAAGGCCCTGCGCCGCACCGGCAAGACCACCCGCGACGGCCTGATGGCCACGCTGGAATACCGGCCGTCCAAGGACTGGACGAGTGTTCTGGACATCTACCACACCGAGGCCAAGCAGACCGACACCGCCAACCAGCTGGAAGTGCACATCGGCGACTACAACGGCAACTACGGCCGGCTGGATGTCACCGGCGCCCAGGTCAACGGCAACAACACGTTCATCGGCGGCACGGCCAACAACGTGTACCCGCTGGTGCGCGGCATGTACAACCAGCGCAAGGACACGATCGACGCGATCGGCCTGAACAACAAGTTCAGGCTGGCCGGTGTGTCCTGGACGGCGGACATCAACTACTCCAAGGCCAAGCGCGACGAGCTGAACCTGGAGAACAACACCCAGCTCGCGCCCGCACCGCAGCTGGATTCGCTGCAGCTGCAGATCCGCAGCGGCGGCTTCTCGATGCTGACGCCGGGCCTGGACTACTCTGACCCCACCAAGCTGTTCCTGCGCGGCACCATCTACGGCTCGGGCTATGGCAAGGTGCCCAGCGTCGAGGACGAGCTCACCGGCTTCAAGCTGGCCGGCACCATGCCCGCGCCGGCGATGCTCGGCGGCCTGTTCTCCGACATCGACTTCGGCCTGAACTACGCCGACCGCTCCAAGAAGAAGCGCCAGCCCGAGGGCAACATCAACGTCGGTGCGCAGGGTGACACCACCATCGCGTCCGACCTGCAGTACGGACTGGTCGACCTCGGCTTTGCCGGCGCCGGCATGATCCCGGCGTGGAACGTGCCCGCCGCGGTGGCGCGCTACATGACGTTCGCACCCAGTTCCACCGGCGCGGCCTACCTGGTGGCCAAGTCCTGGGACGTGACCGAGAAGACGACGACCGCCTATGCCAAGGGCATCATCGACAGCCAGTGGGGCGGGATGAACGTGCGTGGCAATGTGGGCCTGCAGTTCCAGCGCACCGAGCAGTCGTCCACCGCTGTGCGGCTGACCGATGGCGCCAACCCCAAGCCGGTGACCGACGGCAAGACCGTCACCGATGTGCTGCCCAGCCTGAACCTGGCCTTCGGCCTGGCCGATGACCAGACCGTGCGCGTGGCCCTGGCCCGCCAGGTGGCCCGCCCGCGGGTGGACCAGCTGCGCTCGGCGATGGAGTTCGGCGTGGGCGACAACCCGAACGCCAGCGGCTTCCGCGAGCCCGGCGCCAGCGGCGGCAACTCCAAGCTCGACCCCTGGCGCGCCAACGCCTTCGACCTGTCCTACGAGAAGTACTTCGGCAACAAGGCCTACCTGGCCGCCGCCTACTTCTTCAAGGACCTGCGCAGCTACATCTACACGCAGAAGATCTCGAACTACGACTTCTCCCGGTTCATCGGCGACGCGAAGCCGATCGTCGACGCCAACGGCAATCCGGTCCCGGTGCAGCCTCTGGGCACCTACACCGCGCCCTACAACGGCACGGGCGGCCGGCTGCAGGGCCTGGAGTTCTCGGCCTCGCTGCCGCTGGAACTGGTCAGCCCGGCGCTGAAGGGCTTCGGCATCGCCGCCAGCGCCAGCTTCAACGACAGCAACATCGCGATCCAGGACCCGGACAGCGCCTCCAGCGTGGGCTCGGGCAACATCGCGCTGCCCGGCCTGTCCAAGCGCACCACCAATTTGACGGCCTACTACGAGCGGGCCGGCTTCGAGGTGCGGATCAGCCAGCGCAAGCGGTCGGACTTCATCGGCGAGATCGGCAACTTCAACGGCAGCCGCACGCTGCGCTATGTGGTGGGCGAAAGCATCATCGATGCACAGGTGGGCTACAACTTCACCGAAGGCAGCCTGAAGGGCCTGGGCCTGCTGCTGCAGGTGAACAACCTCACGGACGAGTCCTACCAGACCTACGCCCAGACCAAGGACCGCCCGCTGGAGCATCTGAAGTGGGGCCGCAGCATCCTCGCTGGCGTCAACTACAAGTTCTGACCCGCCCGCCCTGAACCACCCACCCCGGTGCGGTCCTGGCCGGCGGGGGTGATTCCATGCTGTTGGCGGTGCAGGCGCCCCAGGCCGCATCCGGACAGAGCGCTGCACCCCGGCCGGTCGAACGGTGCTTCTGGTCTGAGCGGCTCGGTGGCCGGCGTGGCGGGCAACCCAACGGATGCCGGCGCATCTGCGGGCGCTGCAGGTCAAGTCCGCGCGGGGCGTGCCGACAACAGGACGGGCGCCGTCCGCGTGGGCGCCGCCGCACCGCCATGGAACCCACATGACCTTGACCACTGCCCGACGCCACCAACTGGCCATGCTGGCCACCGCCAGCCTGCTGGCCGCCTGTGCCACCCCCGAGCCGATGGGCCCGCCACGCAAGGAGACGGTGGTCGCCGTCACCCACGCCGCCGAGCTGATCCGCTTCAACGCCGGCCAGCCGCAGCGTGTGCTGGCGCGCCAGCCGCTGCAGGGCCTGCCGGCCGGCGAGACGCTGGTGGGCATCGACTACCGCGTGGCGCGTGGCGTGCTGTATGCGCTGTCGTCCAGCGGCCGGCTCTACACCATCGACACCGCCAGCGCAGCCCTGAAGCCGGTCGCCGCCGCGCCGGCAGCGGCGCTGCAGGGTGGCACCGTCGGTGTCAACTTCAACCCGGTGGCCGACCGCATCCGGGTGGTGACCGATGGCGGCCAGAACCTGCGCCTGCACCCCGACACCGGCGCGCTGGCCGCCACCGACCCGGCCGTGGCCTATGCCGCGGGCGATGCCCGCCACGGCCAGGCCCCCCGGCTGGCCGCCGCCGCGTACACCTACAACAAACAGAACGACAAGCTGACCACCAACTACGCCATCGACCGCGCCGCCGGCACGCTGGTGACGCAGGGGTCGATGGAGGGCGTGGCGCCCGTGGTCTCACCCAACACCGGCCAGTTGCGCAGCGTGGGCCCGCTGGGCACCGGCCCGGTGGACGCCGCCGCGCTGGACATCGCCGACACCGACAACACCGCGCTGGCCGCGCTGCGCCAGGGCGGCCGCACCAGCCTGCACCTGGTGAACCTGGCCACCGGCACGGCCACGCGCATCGGCACGGTGGGCGACGGCCGGGCGCTGTGGGGCATCGCCATCGAGCCCTGACCGGCCGACGCGGCCCAGCCGCCGACCGGTGCGCTTGTCATCGCGGGCCCCGCGACGTGGCGGCCCCGCAGCCGGCTCACTGCGGCTCGATCTTCGCGTCGCGGATGGCCTTGGCCCACTTGGCCGTCTCGGCCTGGTTGCGCTTGGCCAGTGCGTCCGGGGTGCCGGGGTCGATGGCAAAGCCGATGGCCAGGAACTTGTCCTGCAGGTCCTTGGCGGCTGCGGCAGCGTTGATGGCGGCGTTGAGCTTGGTCACGACTTCCGGCGGCGTGCCGGCCGGCGCGAACACCGCGAAGTAGGCGATCAGCTCGTAGTCCTTCAGGCCCAGCGCCTCGTTCACCGTGGGCAGATCGGGCACGGCGGCCGACCGCTTCATCGACGTGACGGCCAGGCCGCGGATCTTGCCCGCCTTGTGCTGCGGCACCGTCACGCCGAAGTCGGCGCTGAACATGTTGACCTGGCCGCCGATCAGGTCGGTCATCGCCGCCGGGCCCGACTTGTACGGGATGGGGTTCATCGTGATGCCGGCCATGCTGGCCAGCATCTCGCTGCTCACCTGCTGCGAGGTGCTGGCGTAGGCAAAGCTCACCTGGCCGGGCTTGGACGTGGCGAGGTCGACGAATTCCTTCAGCGTCTTGGCCGGCACGTCGTTGTTGACGGCCACCATCAGCGGCACCGACCCCAGGAAGCCCACCGGCGTGAACGCCTTGTCCTGGTCGTAGGGCAGCTGCTTCATCAGGAACTTCAGCGCCGCATTGGTGCTGTTGGTGCCGATGAGGATGGTGTAGCCGTCGGCCGGCGCCTTGGCCACGATGTCGGCACCCAGCATGCCGCTGGCGCCGGGCTTGTTGTCGATGACGATGGCCTGGCCCAGCGTGGCCGACATCTTCTCGGCAAAGGCACGGCCGATCTGGTCGGTGGCGCTGCCGGCGGCAAACGGCACCACGGCGCGGATGGCCTTGGTCGGGTAGGTCTGGGCCTGCGCGGTGCCGATGCACAGCAGGGCGGCCGTGGCCAGGGCCAGGCGGCGGGTGAGTTGGGGCATGGGTGCGGTCTCCTGGTGGTGGTGGATCTGGGGCAGCGGATTGTCAGCGCGCTGCCGGGGTGTCGGTGCCGGGGTTGTCCAGCGGCAGATCGAGGATGGCGCTGCTCAGGGTCTTGCCATGCGCGTCCAGCGCCAGCGAGCGTGTGACGCCGCCGCCCAGCGCCTGCTCCAGCACGAAGTGCACGGCGCCCAGCTGCGGCAGCAGGTGCCGCGTCACCGGGCCCTGCACCACGCCGCAGTAGTGCGCCTGCACGCGCTCGGGCGTCAGCAGCCGTTCCAGCAGCGTGTAGTGCGCCGGGTCGCGCGCGATCACGCTGAGCGTGGCCCGGTTGCCCTTGTCGCCCGAGCGGGCGATGGCGATGTCATGCAGCTTCATCGCACAGCTCCATCACGGTGACGGCCTGCGGCGCCGCATCACGCGGCACCAGCGCCGAGGCCACGGCGATCACCTCGCGCACCGATTGCGTCACGCCGCCGCCAGCGGCCGGCCCGTTCAGGTACAGCGCCTCCACTTCCTGGCCCACACGCTCGGCCTGGGCCTGGGTG
>JAGOBT010000124.1 GCA_017999135.1 Burkholderiaceae bacterium | reverse complement strand
CTGGGCTTCGAGCGCTGGATCAGCGCCCGGCCCGGCTATGACGGCTGGGTGCTGCTGGCCATCGTGCTGGCCTATGCGGCGGCCTTCAGCGCGCTGAAGGTGCCGCAGGGCATGTGGCGCTTCTCGGGGTTTGGCGAGGTGCAGCGCCTGGCCGCAGCCTGCGGCCTGGCCGGCCTGGCCAGCGCGGTGATGGTGCTGATGATGCAGCTCACCCAGGTGCCGCGGGCGGTGCTGGCCCTGCACCCGGTGGTGGCGCTGATGGGCCTGGCCCTGGTGCGGCTGGTCTACCGCATGGTCTACGAGCATGCCCGCGCCCAGATCACCGGCAGCGACCGCGAGATCCGCCGCGCCATCGTGATGGGTGCGGGCGACGCCGCCCGCCGCCTGCTGGCCGGCATCCACCAGCAGGGCTGGATCGTGCTGGGCCTGCTCGACGACGACCCCGCCAAGCAGGGCGCCCGCATCGCCGGCCTGCCGGTGCTGGGGCCGCTGGCGGCCATTGCCGACAAGGGGGTGCGCGGCGCCGCCACCCATGTGATCGTGGCCATGCCGGCGGCCAGGCCGGCGCAGCGCCGCCATGCGCTGGACCTGGCCGCCCCCACCGGCCTGCCGGTGCTGACCGTGCCCTCGGCCGCCGAACTGAAGGACGGCCAGTCGGCCATCGACCGCGTGCGCGACATCGAGCCCGAAGACCTGCTGGGCCGCGAGCCGGTGCAGCTGGACGAGGCCGGCATCGGCGCCGTGCTGGCCGGCAAGACCGTGCTGGTGACCGGCGCCGGCGGCAGCATCGGCAGTGAGCTGTGCCGCCAGCTGGCGCGCTTCATGCCGGCGCGGCTGGTGCTGTACGAGCTGAGCGAGTTCAACCTCTACAGCATCGAGCAGGACCTGGGCCAGCGCTTCCCCCAGCTGCCGCTGGTGCGGGTGATCGGCGACGTGAAGGACCTGGCCCACCTGCAGCACACCTGCGGCCAGTGGCGGCCGCAGGTCGTCTTCCATGCGGCGGCCTTCAAGCATGTGCCGCTGATGGAGGAAGACCACAACGCGCTGGCCGCGCTGCGCAACAACACCCTGGGCACCTGGCATGCCGCCCGTGCGGCGGCCGAGGCGGGCGCCGAGCGCTTCGTGCTGATCAGCACCGACAAGGCGGTGAACCCCACCAACGTGATGGGCGCCACCAAGCGCGCCGCCGAGATGGTGGTCAGCATGATGGCGGCCGAGCACCCGGGCACCCGCTTCATGGCGGTGCGCTTCGGCAATGTGCTGGGCAGCAGCGGCAGCGTGATCCCGAAGTTCAAGGAGCAGATCGCCCGCGGCGGGCCGGTCACCGTCACCCACCCGGACATCATCCGCTACTTCATGACCATCCCCGAGGCGGCGCGCCTGGTGCTGCAGGCTGCGGCCATCGGCAACAGCGGCCAGGTGCTGGTGCTGGACATGGGCGACCCGGTGAAGATCGTCGACCTGGCGCGCGATCTGATCCGGTTGTCGGGCCGCACCGTCGACGAGATCCCGATCGTGTTCAGCGGCCTGCGGCCGGGCGAGAAGCTGTACGAGGAACTGCTGGCCGACGCCGATGACACCTTGCCGACCGCCGTCGCCCGCCTGCGCAGCGCCCGCCTCGACGAGCAGCCTGATCGCGTGCGGGCGCTGCTGGCCTGGGCGGCCGGTCCGCAGCCGATGGACACCTGTAAACTGAGCGACCATCTGAGGCAGGCTGTTCCCGAGTACCAGCCCAGTCTGGGGCGCCTGCCCGGGCAGGCGCCGTCTGGCATGGCGCCGCATGGGGGCAGGGGATAATTGGGGTGGCTGACGTCGGGTTGCACGGCGTCACCACGCTGATGTGACCGCCCGCAGCAACCAGCATTTCGCCACGGCCGACCTGACAGCCATTCCACCCACCTTGCATTGACGTTCCTCGAAAGATTCCTGCAGGCATGGCTGCCTCTTCCAGGCCAACGCTCTACGTCAACGGCAAGTTCGCATCGCAGCGCACGACCGGTGTCCAACGTGTCGCGCGGCAACTCATGGCAGCCCTGGACCGCTGTCGGTCCGGCGGGCTGGTCGCAGCGGCCTGCGATGTCGTGCTGCTGGTGCCGCCAGGCGCTCAGCTGGCGTCAATGCACGGCATCAGAACCCAGGTGATCCGCCGCGGGCCCCTGCCTCTGGCGCTGTGGGAGCAGGTCATGCTGCCCTGGGCTGCCCGCCATGGCCGGCTGCTGAACCTGTCGGGCTCGGCGCCGTTGTTCGGGCGCCGCCAGTCCTGCCTGGTCCACGATGCGGCGGTCTTCGACCGGCCGGCCGCCTACCGGCCGGCATTCCGCCGGTGGTACCGCGCGCTGTTCTGGCTGCTGCCGCGGCTGGGCGCGCAGCTGCTCACGGTCTCGGCCTTCTCGCGGCAGCGGCTGGCTGCCGTGCTGGGGCTGCCCGAGACGGCGATCGGCGTGGTGCCGAACGGGGCCGAGCATCTGGCCGACGTCGCGCCCGACCCGGCTGCGCTGGGCCGTCTCGGTCTGCAGGACGGCCGCTACTTCCTGGCGGTCGGCAGCGTCAACGCCAACAAGAACCTGCCTGCGCTGCAAGCGGCCTTTGCGGCCCTGCCTGCCGGGCATGGCTGCCAGCTGGTGCTGGTTGGTGACCGCCATGCCAAGGTGTTCAGCGACGGGCCGAACCCTGGTGCCGGGGACCTGCCCCAGGTGGTGCACGCCGGCTCTGTCGATGACGCGGTGCTGAAGGCGCTGTACCAGCATGCCGTCGCACTGGTCTTCCCGTCGCTGTACGAGGGCTTCGGCCTGCCGCCCCTCGAGGCCATGGCCTGCGGCTGCGCCGTGGCTGCGTCCAGCGCCGCCGCCATCCCCGAGGTCTGTGGCGATGCCGCGCTGTACTTCGACCCCACCTCTGTCGCACAGATCAGCACCGCCATGGACCGGTTGCGCACCGATGCGGCGCTGCGCGCGCGGCTGCGCCAGGCCGGGGCGGCGCGTGCAGCCGGCTTCCGCTGGGACCATGCCGCCCGCACCCTGGTGCAGCACCTGCTGTCGGCCCGTTCTTGCGGCGCCGCCTCATCATGAAGATCCTGCAGGTCAGCAAGTTCTACAAGCCGGTCATGGGCGGGATCGAGCGTGTCGCCTGGGAACTGGCCGAGGGCTTGGGCCGCGTCGGCGTGCGCAGCGATGTGCTCTGCTCCAACCAGCAGCGTGACACCGTCGTCGAGCACCAGCCAGCGGGCTATGACGTGGTGCGCGCCGGTTCGTTCGGCATGGTGCTGTCCACCTCGATGGCGCCGGCGATGGTGCGCGAACTGCGGCGGCTCGCCAGCCAGCATGAACTGATCCACCTGCACATGCCCGATCCGATGGCCGCGCTGGCGCTCTTCCTGGTGCGCCCGCGGGTGCCCGTGGTGGTGCACTGGCACAGTGACGTCATCCGCCAGCGCAAGGCCATGAAGCTTTACGAGCCCCTGCAGACCTGGCTGCTGCGGCGGGCTGACGCGATCATCGCCACCAGCCAGGCCTATGCCGATTCGTCCGAGCCCCTGCGCGCATGGCGGTCCAAGGTGCGCGTGATCCCGATCGGCATCAGCGACGACCGGGCGCCTGCCGACGTCGCTGCCGCCGACATGCTGCGGCAGCGCTACGGCGGCCGGCGCATCGTGTTCGCGCTGGGGCGCATGGCGTACTACAAGGGCTTCGATGTGCTGATCCGGGCCGCTGCGGCGCTGCCCGACGACACCGTCGTGCTGATCGGGGGCGACGGCGAGATGCTGCCGCAGCTGCGTGCCCAGGTCACCAGCCAAGGCCTGGGCCACAAGGTGCGGCTGCTGGGGCATGTGCAGGACGGTGAGCTGGCCGGCTACTTCCTGGCCTGTGACGTCTTCTGCATGTCGTCCACGGTGCGGTCCGAAGCCTACGGCGTCGTCTTGCTGGAGGCCATGATGATGGGCAAGCCCATCATCGCCACCGACATCGTCGGCTCGGGCGTTCCCTGGGTCAACCGGCATGGGCTGACCGGCTTCAACGTGCCCGTCGGCCAGCCGGACGAACTGGCCAGATTACTATCGCAGCTGCTGGCGGATGACGCACTTCGCGCGCGTTTGGGCCAGGCCGCCCGAGAGCGCTACCTGCGCGAGTTCGACGCGGTGCTGATGACCCAGCATGTCGTCGATCTGTACCGGCGGCTGCTGGCGCACTGAGACCGGAGCGAACCCAGACCGTGGATCCACTATCTCCTGACCAGCCGGCGCAGCCCGCGCTGCCGATCGGCCTGTTCACCCGCCTCAGGCGCCGGCTCGGTGCCACCTTTGCGCTGACGGTGCTGTTGCCCACGGTGCTGGCGGCCGTGTACTTCGGCCTGATCGCGTCCGATGTGTACATCTCCGAGGCCCGCTTCGTCGTGCGCAGCCCGGCCCGGGCACAGGCCACCGGCCTGGGTGCCCTGCTGGGCGGAACGGCATTCTCCAAATCGAGCGATGACACCTACCTGGTGCATCACTTCGCCCTCTCGCGCGACGCCCTGCGCGAGCTGGACGACAAGCTGCAGGTCAAGGCCGCCTTCAGCAGCCCGGCCATTGACCGGTTCAACCGCTTCCCCGGGTTCGACCTGGACGACAGCTTCGAGGCCTTCCATGCCCACTACCTGAAGCATGTGCAGATCGACTACGACCCGGGCGCGTCGATCTCGGTGCTGCGGGTGTCTGCCTACACCGCCGACGACGCGCGCCGCATCAATGAACTGCTGCTGCAGATGGGCGAGCGCCTGGTCAACACCCTGAACCAGCGCGGCCAGCAAGACCTGCTGGCCTCCGCAAAGGCCGAGGTGGCGCTCGCCGAAGACAAGGTCAGGGCGACCGCCCTGGCCCTGTCCGCCTTCCGCAGCGACCGGTCGGTGTTCGATCCCACCGGCGAGTCGGCCCTGCGGCTGCAGGCGGTGGCCAGGCTGCAGGAAGAACTGCTCTCGGCCCAGGCGCAGTTGACTGAAGTCAAGCGACTGTCGCCCGACAACCCGCAACTGGCGTCGCTGGCCACGCGCGTGGACGGGCTGCGCAAGGCCGTGGCCGCCGAGACCGCGCAGGTCACCGGGGGCAAGGGCTCGCTCAGTGCCAAGGCACCGGCCTATGACCGTCTGGTCCTCGACAAGGGCTTCGCCGACAAGCAGCTGGCCTCGGCCATGACGGCCCTGGAAACGGCGCGCCTCGATGCCCAGCGCAAGCAGCTCTACCTGGAGCGGCTGGTGCAACCCAGCCTGCCTGACGAATCGATGGAGCCGCGTCGCGTCCGGTCGGTCTTCACGGTGTTCCTGCTCGGGCTGGTGGCCTGGGGGGTTCTCAGCCTCATCCTGGCCGGCGTCAGGGAACATGTCGACTGACCTCGGCGTGCCCAGGCAGGCTGGCGCGCCGTCGCTGGGCCGGTCGCTGGTGATCCAGGCCCGGGTCATCCGCGCGCTGCTGCTGCGCGAGCTGATCACCCGGTTCGGCCGCCGCAACCTGGGTCTGCTGTGGCTGGTGGTCGAGCCGATGCTGTTCACGCTGGGTGTGGCCGCCCTGTGGACGGCCGTGGGCGCCAGCCAGGGGTCGAACCTGCCGATCGTGGCCTTTGCCATCACCGGCTATTCGTCGGTGCTGGTGTGGCGCAACACGGTGACCCACTGCGTCAATGCCATCCACCAGAACCTGAACCTGCTGTACCACCGCAATGTGCGGGTGCTGGATGTCTTTGCCGCCCGCATCCTGCTGGAGATCGCCGGTGCAACCGCGTCGTTCGCCGTGCTGTCGGTGGTCTTCGTCGGTGTCGACGCCATGGCGTCGCCCGATGATCTGCTCAAGGTGCTGGCCGGCTGGCTGTTGCTCTGCTGGTTCGGTGCTGCACTGGGCCTGGCGGTGGGCGCCGCCAGTGCCTTCAACGAAATCGTCACGCGCATCTGGGCGCCGGTCGCCTATCTGTTGTTCCCGCTGTCCGGCGCCGCGTTCATGGTCGACGCGCTGCCCAGGGCCGGGCAGCAGGTGGTCTTGCTGTTCCCCATGGTGCACGGCGTGGAAATGGTGCGTGACGGCTTCTTCGGCGACAGCGTGCGCACCCACTACGACCTGGGCTACATGGCCACCTTCAGCCTGCTGCTCACCTTGGTCGGCCTGCTGCTGCTGCGGGTGGCCGGGCGCCGCGTGGAGGCGCAGTGATCCACGTCGACAACGTCAGCAAGGTCTACCGCACGCGCTTCGGCCCGCGCACGGTGCTCGACCGCATCAACCTGCGCCTGGAGCCCGGCCGCCATGTCGGCATCCTGGGCCGCAATGGCGCGGGCAAGTCCACGTTGATCCGCCTGCTCAGCGGCGCCGAGATGCCCACCTCGGGCCGCATCCACCGCGGCATGTCCGTGTCGTGGCCGCTGGCCTTCGGCGGCGCGTTCCAGACCAACCTGACCGGGCTGGACAACCTGAAGTTCATCTGCCGCATCTATGGCGTCGACCACCGCCCGCTGCTGCCGTTTGTCGAAGAGTTCACCGAACTGGGCACGTACTTCAAGGAGCCGGTGTCGCATTACTCGATGGGCATGGTCACGCGGCTGGCGTTTGCGCTGTCCATGGCCATCGAGTTCGACTGCTTCCTCATCGACGAAGCCATGGTCGTCGGCGACAAGCGCTTCCACGACCGCTGCCATGTCGAGCTGTTCCAGAAACGGCGCGACCGCGCCTTCATCCTGGTCACGCACGACGCCGATGTGATCCGCTTGTACTGCCAGCGCGCCTGCGTGTTGCACGGCGGGCGCCTGTTCGAGTTCGACACCGTGGACGCGGCCTACGCGTTCTATGAATCCCAGCCCGCACCGGCGCCTGCCCCGGTGTCGGCCTGAGCGACACTGCGCTGTTGTGAAGATCCTGCTCGAACTGCGCCCGGCCCTGGATGGCCATGCCGGCATTCCGCAAGAAACGCGGTTGCTGTTTCGCGGCCTGGCCCGCCTGGCCGGGCTGCAGGTGGACGGCCTGTTGCAAAGCAGCAACCAGCTGCTGGCCCGGGGCGTGCCGGTCGATGAGACCGAAGGCGCGGCCTGGTCGGCCGACCGGCGTGTCAACCGCCTGTCGCGGGTGGTGTTGTCGCTGCAGCCGGGTGAGCAGCAGGGCGATGTGCGGCGCGCCGCCCAGTTGCTGCGCCTGGGCCTGGCGTCGGCGGGCACGGTCGTGGGGGCGCTGCTGGGCCGGTCGCAGCCGCTCACCCGCTTCGAGGCGGCCGGTTTTGAAGACTTCGTCTGGCGCGCCATGTTCGCCAACACCCTGCCGCCCGAAGACTTTGCGGCCGTCACGGCGGCGCGCTACCGGGTGGCGCGCCTGCCGTGGTCGGCGGCGCATGCGGGTGCGCTGCTCACCCGGCGGCTGGGCGCTGCCGTCTACCCGCGGCTGGACACCCGGGGCTACGACCTGCTGGTGGCCGAGACGCCCTACCCAGGCCGTGTCAGCCCGCGCACCCGCCTGGTGGTGCGCTACCACGATGCCATTCCCATGCTGATGCCGCACACCATCACCGACCGCGCGCACCACCAGGCATCGCACTACCAGGCGCTGCGGCGCAACGTGCATGACGGCGCCTGGTTCGCCTGTGTGTCCGACGCCAGCCGCCATGACCTGCTGTCCGTGTTTCCCGAGGCTGAGCCGCGGGCGGTGACCATCCCCAACATGGTGTCGCAGCGCTACTACGCCGAGGACACCGCCCCCGAGCTGATCGACGACATCCTCAGCACCCGCGCCAACCGCCAGGTGCAGGCCGAGGCGGGTGGCCGGCAGGCCGACAACGCCATGGTGTCGGCCGCAGCGGCAGGGTACCTGCTGATGGTGTCCACGCTGGAGCCACGCAAGAACCACCTCACGCTGCTGGCTGCCTGGGAAACCCTGCGCGCCACCACCCACCCCGGCCTGCAACTGGTGCTGGTGGGCATGCTGGGCTGGGACAACCGCGCCATCGTGCGCAAGCTGCTGCCCTGGGTGGCACGCGGCGTGGTGCACATCCTCGACGACGTGCCGGCGCCGTCTCTGCGCGCGCTGTACCGCCATGCACTGGTCACCGTCTGCCCCAGC
>JAGOBT010000123.1 GCA_017999135.1 Burkholderiaceae bacterium | reverse complement strand
GGCGCCTGCGGCTACCTGCTCAAGACCGCCGACAACCTGGAGCTGACCCAGGCCATCGAGCGCGCCATGCGCGGCGTCTCGAGCTTCAGCGCCGAGATGGCCGGCAAGCTGGCCAGCGCCTTCCGCCAGGAGGCCGAGGTGGCGGCGCCACCGCCGCCCGATCCCTTCGCCAGCCTGTCGCCGCGCGAGCGCGAGATCCTCGACTTCATCGCCCGTGGCGATTCGAACAAGCAGATCGCCCGCGAGCTCGGCATCGCCGAGACCACGGTGAAGATCCATGTGCAGCACCTGCTGCGCAAGCTGAACCTTGATTCGCGCGTGCAGGCCGCGGTGCTGGTCACGCAGCAGCGCGGCAGCGGCAGCGGCAGCAATTAGGGGCGCATCAGGCCGCGCGCCCCTCGCCGGCCTCCTCGTGGGTGACGCCGTCACGGATGTGATAGATCCGCTTGAAGGTCGGGATGATCTTCTCGTCGTGGGTGACGACGATGACCGCCGTGCGGTAGCGCTGCGCCATGTCGTTGAGGATGCGGATCACCGCCATCGCACGCTCGCTGTCCAGCGGTGCCGTGGGCTCGTCGGCCAGGATCACCGGCGGGTGGTTGACCAGCCCGCGCGCGATGGCCACCCGCTGCTGCTCGCCGCCCGACAACTGCGAGGGCATGGCGCCGGCGCGGTGCTGCACGTCCAGCGCGCCGAGCAGTTCGACGGCACGCTGGCGTGCCTGCGCGTTGGGCACACCGGCCAGCATGGGCAGCAGCGCCACGTTGTCGGTGACGTCGAGGAAGGGAATCAGGTAGGGCGCCTGGAACACGAAGCCGATGCGGTCGCGGCGCAGTGCGCGCAGGTCGCCGACCTGCCAGCCCTCGTCGTAGATCCGTTCGTCGCCCAGGGTCATGCGGCCGGCGCTGGGATCGATCACCGCACCCAGGCATTTCAGCAAGGTGCTCTTGCCCGACCCCGAGGGACCGATCAGGCCGACCACCTCGCCGGGTGCGACCTCCATGTTCACGCCCTTGAGCGCGTCGACGGCGGTGTCGCCGCTGCCGTAGCGCTTGCGCAGGCCCTCGATGCGGATGCCGCCGGTGTGCACATCAACCTCCTATGGCTTCGGCCGGGTCGACGCGCAGCGCCATGCGGATGGCGATGACGCTGGAGAGCGCGCAGATCGCCAGCACGATGAGGAGACCGAGCAGCGAGTCCTGCGGCAGCAGCAGCACGTATTTGGGGAAGGCGGGCGCCGCGAAGGTGGCGCTGATCTTGCCGACCGCGAAGCCGATCAAGCCGAGCGCCAGCGCCTGCTGCAGGATCATCCAGGCGATGGTGCGGTTGCGCGTGCCGATCAGCTTGAGCACCGCGATCTCGCGGATCTTGTCCATCGTCAGCGTGTAGATGATGAAGGCGACGATGGCGGCGCTGACGATCGCCAGGATCATCAGAAAAAGGCCGATCTGGCGCGCCGAGGTGGCGATCAGCTTGCCGATCAGGATGCCCTCCATCTCGGCGCGCGTGTAGACGGTGAGCCGCTGCCAGCGGCGCACCGATTGCGCTACCGCGTCGGGGTCGGCACCGGGGCGCAGGCGCACCAGCACCGCGTTGACCGCGTTGGCCGTGGTCTGCGAGGCCTGCACCGCACCCAGCAGCCCCGGCACGCCGGGCCGGTTGAAGGCCGGGTTGGCGGCGCTGCGGGCGCGGCTCTGCACGATGGCGTCGTTGTCCTTCAGGAACTGCGCCTCCTGCGCGTCCTTGAGCGGGATGAAGACCATCGGGTCGCCGCCGGAGGAGACCATGCGGCGCGTCAGTCCCACCACCTGGTAGCGATTGCGGCGGATCTGCAGGCTGTCGCCCAGGCGCAGCCCGGAGGCGATGTCGGCCATCGCCTCGTAATGGCCGCGGGTCAGGCGGCGTCCGGCCACCAGCGCCGGCGGCCAGCCCGGTGCGCCCCAGGCCTCGCCGGGCACGATGCCCACCACCATGGCGCGCACGTCGCGCCCGCCGTGACGCACCTGCATGGTCAGGTAGGTGACGTTGGCGGCATCGGCCACGCCCGGCAGCGTGCGCAGCGCGCGTTCGGCGTCGTCCGGGATGCTGGAAGGCTCGGCGTAGGGCCCCAGCGTGTCGCGCTGCACCACCCAGAGGTCGGCGCCGCTGTTGTCGAGCAGGGCTTTGCCGTCGTCGACCATGCCGCGGTAGACCCCGGCCATCACCAGGGTCACGCCCAGCAGCAGGCCCAGGCCCAGGCCGGTGAAGACGAACTTTCCCCAGGCGTGCGCAATGTCGCGTCCGGCCAGGCTGATCACGGCGCCACGCCCGGGATGCGCGTCAGCACTTTGACGCGGGTGCTGGCGCTCAAGGCCTTTTCGCTGTGCAGCACGACGCTGTCGCCGGCGCGCAGGCCTTCGAGCACCTGCACCTGGCCGTCCAGGTCGCTGCGGCCAAGCCGCAGGGGCACGAAGCGCAGGCGCTCGGCCTCCACCACCCAGACGCCGATCTGCTGGCCCTGGCGCTGCAGCGCCGCGTTGGGCAGGCTCGGGCCGGCCGGCAGGGCCGGCAGGCGCACCGTGACCTCGGCGCGCTCGCCGATCGGCGGCAGGGGCCGCGGGATGGCGTCGAAGGCCACCTTGGCCAGCAATTCCTCGGTCACCGCGTCGGCGCGCAGTTCGGTGCGCAGCACATGGCCGGCCAGCAACTCGCCGCGCCGCGAACGCAGGGCCACCTGGGCCGGCTGCGCGGCGGCCAGGCCGCCGGCGCTGACCTGGTCGAAGCGGGTGTTGACCCACAGGGAGGCCGGATCGACCAGTTCGACGACCGCCTGACCGGCCACCAGCGTCGTGCCGGGTTCGGCCTCGCGCGCGCTGACGATGCCGTCGATCGGTGCGATCAGGCGCAGGCTGCCGCGCTGTGCGCGCAGAGCCTGCAGGTCGGAGAGCGCGCGGGCCTGCTCCTCCTGCACGGCGTCACGCGCCGCACGGCTCAGCTGCAGGTCCTGGCGGCGCGCCGCCAGCAACTCCTCGGTGACCACGCGCTCGGCGAACAGCTGCTCGTAGCGGCGTGCCTGCGCCTGGGCGTGCGCCATTCGCGCCGAAGCCTCGGCCAGCAGCGCCGTGCTGCGCTGCACCTGGGCCTGCTGTGAACGCAGCCGGTCCTCGGCATCGACCGGGTCCATCTCGCCGAGCAACTGGCCGGCGCGCACCGCGTCGCCGACCTCGACCGTCAGGCGCAGCAGGCGGCCGGGCGCCGTCGGCCCGATGCGGTGCACACGGCGCGCCTCGACGCTGCCGACGCCGAACAGCGCCGGTTGCAGCGCGCGCTGCTCGACCCGTGTCAGCGTCACCGCCACCGGCGCCAAGGGGCCGGAGCGCAGTGCCACATAGGCCAGCAGCAGTGCCAGCGGAACCAGCACGGCCGCGATGGCCCAGCTGCTGCGGCTGAGGGTGAGGCGCTTCATGACGCGGTCCGGGCGCGGATGCCGCGCAGGTAGATCGCCAGCACGCGCGGCGCGTCGTCGCGGATGCGCTGCACGTCGCCGGCGATCAGCGCCTGCATCACCAGCCCCTGCACGCTGCCGATGAAGAGCGTGGCGGCGGCGGCCACGTCGAGCTCGGGGTCGAACTCACGCTGCTGGCGCCCTTGTTCGAGCTGCCGGCGCAGCCGCTCGGCGTACTGGGCCAGCAGGGCGGCGGCGACCCGCTTGGGCGCCGTGGAGCCGGCGCGCTGCAGTTCGCCGAACAGCAGGCGCGGCACGCCGGGGTGCTCGGCCACGAAGCCGGTGTGGGCCAGGAACATGGCCTGCAGCGCGGCCGCGTGATCTGGCGCCGCCTCGCCCGCCGCGTCGAGCCGGGCCAGCAACTGCTCGGACACGCGCACCATGACGGCCTCGAGGATGGCGTCCTTGGTCGCGAAATGGCGGAACAGCGCGCCCTGGGTCAGGCCCATGTGCTGGGCGATCGCGGTGGTGGAGATCTCCCCCGGGTCGTGGCGGGCGGCCAGCGCGATCACCGCATCCACGGTGGCGGCGCGGCGCTCTTCGGCAGGCAGGTGTCCTCGGGTCATGATGGCGGCCGCTCTTATTTGTGAGTAAGTTATTACTAGCTTAGTCGGGCGACGGTGACGCCGTCAAGGGGCTGGCGGTGCCAATGCGTGCGGCGCCCGGGGCGCATAGTTCTTTCGGACGAGGCCGCCCGCAGGGGCCGTCCTCCGAGCGGCCGCCAAGCGCCTGACGTTCCGGTGAATGGGCGGCAGGTCCGCCGCAGGCCACAGTGCTCCGCAGTAACCCTGAGGAGCAATGCATGTCCGCCCCCACCGCTGACCGCAAGGCCTGGTCGGTGCTGATCGTCAGCACCCTGGCCTTCACCGTCTGCTTCATGGTCTGGATGATGTTCGGCGTCATCGGCATCCCGATCAAGAAGCAGCTTGGCCTCAACGCCACCCAATTCGGCCTGCTCACGGCCATGCCGGTGCTGACCGGCTCGCTGGTGCGGGTGCCGCTGGGCATCTGGACCGACCGCTACGGCGGCCGCATCGTCATGGCGCTGCTGATGGCCGCCACGGTGCCGGCCATCTGGCTGATGGCCTACGCCACCGAGTACTGGCACTTCCTCACCATCGGCCTGTTCGTCGGTCTGGCCGGCGGTGCCTTCTCGGTCGGCACGCCCTATGTGGCGCGCTGGTTCCCGAAGCAGCGTCAGGGCATGGCGATGGGCGTCTACGGCGCCGGCAACTCGGGCTCGGCGGTCAACAAATTCGTCGCCCCGGCGCTGCTGGTGGGCTTCGGCTGGGCCATGGTGCCGCAGGTCTATGCGGCCGTGATGGCCGGCACCGTGCTGCTGTTCTGGTTCTTCAGCTACAGCGACCCCAAGCACCTGGTGTCCAGCAACGTGAAGTTCCGCGACCAGCTCAAGGCGCTCAAGGACCCCAAGGTGCTGAAGTACTGCCAGTACTACAGCATCGTGTTCGGCGGCTACGTGGCGCTGGCGCTCTGGATGGTGCAGTACTACGTCGGCGAGTTCGGCCTCGACATCCGCGTGGCGGCCCTGCTGGCGGCCTGCTTCAGCCTGCCCGGTGGCGTGCTGCGCGCCATCGGCGGCGTGCTCTCCGACAAGTACGGCGCCCACAAGGTCACCTGGTGGGTGATGTGGGTGAGCTGGATCTGCCTGTTCCTGCTCAGCTACCCGCAGACCGACTTCACCGTGCAGACCATCAACGGCCCGCAGACCTTCCACATCGGCCTCAACGTCTACGTCTTCACCGCCATCATGGGCGTGCTGGGCGTGGCCTGGGCCTTCGGCAAGGCCTCGGTCTTCAAGTACATCAGCGACGACTACCCCGGCAACATCGGCGCCATCAGCGGCATCGTCGGCCTGGCCGGCGGCCTGGGCGGCTTCGTGCTGCCGATCCTGTTCGGCGCCCTGCTCGACCTGACCGGCATCCGCTCCAGCGCCTTCATGCTGATGTACGGCGTGGTCTGGGTGTCGCTCATCTGGATGTACTGGACCGAAGTGCGCGACACCGAGCTGATGGGCCGCAACTCGCCCCAGTTCCACCTCGCCGGCTGATCAACCCCTGGAAAACACCATGAACCCAACAGGCAAGGCCGCCAGCGGCGCCGACATCGCCGAATGGCACCCCGAGGACGAACAGTTCTGGGAGAGCAGCGGCAAGAAGATCGCCTACCGCAACCTCTGGCTCTCGATCCCGGCGCTGCTGTGCGGCTTCGCGGTCTGGGGCATGTGGGGCATCATCAGCGTGCAGATGCTCAACCTGGGCTTCCCCTTCAGCCAGGCCGAGCTGTTCACGCTGACCGCCATCGCCGGCATCTCGGGCGCCACCATGCGCATCCCGGCCTCCTTCCTGGTGCGCCTGGCCGGCGGTCGCAACACCATCTTCCTGACCACCGCCATGCTGCTGGCGCCGGCGCTGGGCACCGGCATCGCGCTGCAGCACCCGGATTGGCCGCTGTGGGTGTTCCAGCTGATGGCGCTGTGGTCGGGCGTGGGCGGCGGCAACTTCGCCAGCTCGATGTCCAACATCAGCACCTTCTTCCCCAAGCGCCTGCAGGGCACGGCGCTGGGCCTGAACGGCGGCCTGGGCAACTTCGGCGTGACGACCATGCAGATCGTCATCCCGCTGGTGATGACCATGCCCCTGCTCGGCGCGCTGGGCGGTGAGCCCATGACGCTCCTGAAGGACAGCGGCTGGATTTTCGGCAAGATCGCTGCGGGCACGCCGGCCTGGGTGCAGAACGCCGGTTTTGCCTGGGTGATCTCGCTGGTGCCGCTGTCCATCGCCTGTTGGTGGGGCATGAACAACCTGACCGGCGTCTCGCCCACCGCCGGCCACCCGATCAAGGCCTTCGCCAAGATCACCTACCTCTACACCCTGGCCTTCATCCCCTCGATCGCCATCCTCTACATCTACCTGCCGGCACCCACCGGCTTGGGCCTGATCAGCATGTGGGTGGCAGTACCGCTGGACATCTGCTGCGCGCTCTTGATCATGAAGCTGGCGGCCTTCGGGCCGATGAAGGAAAACATCGCCAAGCAGTTCGCGATCTTCCACAACAAGCACACCTGGTCGATGACGGCGCTCTACATCGTCACCTTCGGCTCCTTCATCGGTTTCTCGATGGCGCTGCCGCTGGCCATCGCGGTGATCTTCGGCGTCAGCCATGTGCCGGATGCCGCTGGGGTGATGCAGCACACGCTGAAGAACCCCAACGCGCCTTCGGCCTTCACCTACGCCTGGCTGGGCCCCTTCATCGGCGCCGCCGTGCGTCCGTTGGGCGGCTGGATCGCCGACAAATGGGGCGGCTCGCTGGTCACGCAGATCATCTCGGCGGTGCTGGTCGTGGCCTCGGGGGCGACCGGCTACGTGCTGAGCCTGGCTTACAACTCGGCCACGCCCGAGCAGTACTTCCCGCTCTTCCTCGGACTGATCCTGCTGCTGTTCTTCGCCAGCGGCATCGGCAACGGCAGCACCTTCCGCACCATCGGCGTGGTTTTCGACCGCCAGCAGGCCGGCCCGGTGCTGGGCTGGACTTCGGCGGTGGCGGGTTACGGCGCCTTCATCGCGCCGGTCGTCATCGGCGCCCAGATCAAGGCCGGCACGCCGCAGTACGCGATGTACGGCTTCGCAGTCTTCTACGGCCTGTGCCTGATCCTGAACTGGTGGTTCTATCTGCGCCGCGGCGCCGAGATCCACAACCCCTGACGGAGTGCGCAGGGCCTCGGGCGGCGTCTGACGCTGCCCGAGGCCTAGTCCTTTCGAACGATGCCACCCCCTGCCGTCCTCGTCATTTCGCAGCCGCACGCCCTGACCGCCGATGGATGGTCGACCGCAGGCCATCCGCTGAGCATGTCGACCGTGACCCAGACCCTGCGCGCCCAGCCCGCCTGGAATCCGGAAGACCCGGATTTCTGGTCGCGCCACGGGCGGGCGGTGGCGCTGCGCAACCTGGTCTTCGTGATCCCGGCGATGGCGCTGTCCTTCGCCGTCTGGATGCTTTGGTCGGTGCTGGTCGTTCACCTGCCGGCGGCCGGTTTCCGCTACAGCACCAACCAGCTGTTCTGGCTCAGCGCGCTGCCGGCCCTGTGCGGCGCCACGCTGCGCATCTTCTACGGCCTGGCCCTGCCCTGGGTGGGCGGGCGGCGCTGGACGGTGCTGTCCACCGCCAGCCTGCTGCTGCCGGCCGGCGGCATTGCCTGGGCGGTGCAGGACCCCAACACCCCATACGAGACCATGGTGCTGCTGTCGCTGCTGTGCGGCCTGGGCGGCGCCAACTTCGCCAGCGGCGTGGCGCACATCAGCGCCTGCTTCCCGGTGCACGAGCAGGGTACGGCGCTGGGCATCGGCGCCGGCTTCGCGCACCTGGGCGTGGGCCTGGCGCAGTGGCTGGTGCCGGCCGGCATCGCGCTGAACCTGTTCGACCTGACCGGCCAGGCCGGGCAGGCCGGGCAGGCCGTCTGGCTGGCCAACGCCGGGCTGATCTGGCTGCCCCTGATCGTGCTGGCCAGCCTGGCCGCGTGGTGGGGCATGAACGATGTGCAGAGCGGCCACCTGTCGCTGCAGGACCAGGCCCAGGTCT
>JAGOBT010000122.1 GCA_017999135.1 Burkholderiaceae bacterium | reverse complement strand
CCTTGTACTTCAGCATCGTCTCGGTGCGGCCCGACACGATGGTGATGGCGCCCTGCTCGGTGGCCCGGTCGGGCTGCAGGAAGCGCCGCAGCGCCAGATTCAGCCCGCCCTGGCCGGTGATGGTGCCGGCCTGGCCCCGGTCGGCCCAGAAGGTCTCGATGGCGGCGGGCACGGCGGTGCCCTGCAACTCGGCCTCGGTGGTCAGCAAGGGGGCCTGGGCCGCGGCCAGGCCTGCAGCCATCAGCCCGGCCGCCACCGTGGCCATGCGGGCCAGGCCTTGCAACATCTCACGTCCTGCCTGCATCTGATCCTCCGTGCGCGTGGCAGGGCCAGTCTGCCACGGCGCAGGGCGTGGCTCAGGCCAGCGCAGGCGTATCCGGCTTGGCCGGCAGGCTGGCGATGCACTGCCGCACCACCGCGTCCAGCGGCGTTTGCGGCAGCTGGTCGCCCAGCAGGGCCTGCAGCCGGGCGCCGTCCAGCTGGTGCGGGCGCTGCCACAGGTAGCGCATCTCGAACAACGCCCGCAGCATCGGCGAGAACGGCGTGGCCAGGCGCAGCAGCGGCCAGGGGAAGTGGCGGGTCTGCAGTGGCCGGCCCACGGCGGCCTCGAAGGCCTGCTGCAGTTGCGCGCCGGTGAGCGTGAGGCCCGGCACGTGCAGCACGGCATGCGCCGGCAGCGTGGCGCGGCGCTCGGCCACCGCCACGCAGGTCTTCGCCAGGTCGGGCAGCCAGGCCCAGGCATGCGGCAGGTCGGCCGGGCCCATCTGGGTGAAGCGGCCGCGGGCCAGGCCCTTGGCCATGGCCAGGTCCATCCAGGTGCCGGCGTCGCCGAGAAAGTCACCCGCCCGCAGCACGATGCTGCGCACCCCGGTGACCGCCGCGTCGGCCAAGGCCGCCTCCAGCGCGATGCGCTGGGCCGCCTTGGGGTGGGTGGCGGCAAACGGCGTGGCCTCGGTCAGCCGCGGCGGCAGCTGGTTGCCGAAGTTGTAGACATTGCCGGGCAGCATCAGCGTGGCGCCGGTGGCGCGGGCCAGGGCCAGCGTGGCGGCCGTGATCGGCGGCAGCAGCGTGGCCCAGCGGGTGTCGTCGGGGTTGAGCGCGTTGACGATCACCTGCGCGCCCTGGCCGGCGGCGGTGAGGGTGGGCAGGTCGAGCGCGTCGCAGATCACCAGCCGCACGCCAGCGGGCAGCACGGCGCGCGGTGCCCGGCGCAACTGCGCCCGCACCTGCCAGCCGGCGGCGGCAAAAGCCAGCACAGCGGCCCGCCCGAGGCGGCCATTGGCACCCAGCACCAGCACGGTCTTGGTCATCGCGATCTCCTTTGGTTTGGCATGGCGCCATGGTGCGTGGCCCGTGGATCCATGTGAAGATGGATGGCTGTATAGACGACATTCAAGAATGAATGCATGCCCGGTGCCTTCGACCCCGCCACGCTCGACTGGAACCTGCTGCGCGCCCTGGGCGCGGTGCTCGACCAGGGCTCGTTCACCCAGGCCGCCGCCCGGCTGGGCACCAGCCAGCCCACGCTGAGCCGGCAGATCGCCACGCTGGAGGCGCAACTGGGCACGCCGCTGTTTCAGCGCGGCGCCCGCCGGCTGCAGCCCACGCCGGCCGCGCTGGCGCTGGCCGACCCGGCGCAGCGCATGCTGGCTGCCGCCCAGGCCTGCGCGCTGGCGGCCGATGCCGTGGGCACGGCGGCCGACGACCTGGCCGGCACGGTGCGGCTGACGGCCAGCGAGGTGGTCAGCGCCCAGGTGCTGCCGGCCCTGCTGGCCGACCTGGCGCAGCGGCACCCGCAGATCCAGATCGAGCTGGTGCCTGGCGATGCGCTGAGCAACCTGCTGGAGCGCGAGGCCGACATCGCGGTGCGCATGCTGCGGCCCACCCAGGGCACGCTGATCACCCGCCACATCGCCGACTGGCCGCTGGGCTTCTACGCCCACCGCCGGCTGGTCGATGCCCACGGCCTGCCCACGCTGGCCACGCTGGCGCAGCACCGCTGGGTGGGCTTCGACCAGTCGACGCAGATGCTGGACGGCTTCCGCGCCGCCGGCCATGCAGTGGACCGGCGCTTCTTCGCCCTGCGCTGCGACAGCCAGCCAGTCAACCTGGCGATGGTGCGTGCCGGTGTGGGCATCGGCGTGGTGATGGTGCCGCTGGCCCGGCGCCTGCCCGAGCTGGTGCCGGTGCTGCCCGAGCTGCAGCTGCCGGTGCTGCCGGTGTGGCTGACGGCGCACCGCGAACTGCGCGCCAGCCGCCGGCTGAAAGTGGTGTTCGACCACCTGGCGGCCGGCCTGCGGGCCTGGGGTGACGACGCGTCAGCTTGACCGCGGACAAGCCGCAGTGGTCGAACGCATGTCCAATCCAGGTTTGACCAACCACCGACCAGGAGACCCGATGTCCGCCACCGACAGCTACCGAGACCTCACCCGCACCGTGTCGCAGAACATGGCCAGCCTGCGCACCAGCACGCCCGGCGTGATGAAGGCATTTGGCGAGCTGGGCCGTGCCGCCACCGCCCCGGGCGTGCTGGACACCAAGACCAAGGAGCTGATCGCGCTGGCCCTGGGCGTGGCCGCCCGTTGCGACGCCTGCATCGGCTTCCACACCCAGGCGCTGGTGAAGCTGGGCGCCACCCGGCAAGAGCTGGACGAAGCCCTGGGCGTCACCACCTACATGGGCGGCGGCCCGTCGCTGATGTATGCCGCCAATGCGGTGGCGGCGTTCGACGAGGCCTTGGCCGCGGCAGCTGCCAAGCCCGCCTGAGGCAGCTGCGGGCCGGGTCCGGTCAGCCCGGGCCGAGTGCCGTGCGGATGCGCTCGATGCGCGCCCGGTTCAGCCCCAGGTCGCTGGCGCCCAGCCGCGAGGCCGATCGCACCTGGATGGCCTTGTTGGCCGGGTCGGCCCAGAACTCGGCATCGTCGACGTAGCCCATCCAGCGGGTGCTGAAGCGCACGTAGAGGTAGTCGTCGCGCTGTGTCACCACGTTGGCGCCGGGCATGGCCTCGACCACGCCGCGCAGGCGGGTGATGGCCTCGGCCGGCGTGCCGCGCAGCGGCAGCGGCGCGATCATCGCGCTGCGCTGCATCGGGTGGCCGTTCCACAGGCCGGCCTGGCTGGACACGCTGTTGTCGGTCATCGATGGCGCCTTCAGCCGCCCCACCGTCACGCCCAGGTCGGTGGGCGGGTTGCCCGCCAGCAGCCCGGCCTGGCCGGCACCCAGGGCCACCACCACCAGCCCCGACACCACCAGGCCCGCCATGCGCCACCGCCCCCGGGTGCTCACGCCGTGGCGCCGGCTTCGGTGCTGGCGGCGTTCAGGGTGGCGATGTCGGCGGCCGACAGGGCCAGCCGGGCGGCGCCGGCCAGCTCGGCCCACTGGGCGGTGCTGGTGGCGCTGACGATGGGCGCGGTCAGCCCCGGCCGGGCGATCTGCCAGGCCAGCGCCACCTGCGCTGGCGTGCTGCCATGGGCCTGGGCCAGCGCGTCCAGCGCGGCCAGCACCCGGTCACCCCGCTCGCCCAGGTAGCCCTTGACGCCGCCGCCACGCGGGCTCTTGGTCAGGTCGGCCGCGCTGCGGTACTTGCCGCTGAGAAAGCCCTTGGCCAGGCCGTAGAAGTTGACCACGCCCAGGCCTTCGGCGCGGCACAGCGGCTCCAGCGCGGCTTCGTACACCGCGCGGTCCATCAGGTTGTAGTGCGGTTGCAGCGTCTCGTAGCGCGGCAGGCCCAGGCGGGCGCTGGTGGCCAGGGCCTCGGCCAGGCGCGGGGCGCTGTAGTTGGATGCGCCGATGGCCCGCACCTTGCCCTCGGCGATCAGTTCGGCGAAGGTGGCCAGGGTCTCGTCCAGCGGCGTGGCGCCGTCGTCGTCGTGGCTCTGGTACAGGTCGATGCGGTCGGTCTGCAGCCGGCGCAGGGAATCGTGCACGGCCGTGCGGATCCAGGCGCGGCTGAGGTTGCAGGTGCGGCCCTCGGCGGCGCCGGGCATGGTGGGCATGGGCTTGCCCACCTTGGTGGCGATCAGCACCTGGTCGCGCCGGCCCGGGTTGGCGGCCAGCCACTGGCCGATCAGCGTTTCCGACTCACCGCCGGTGTGGCCGGGCACCCAGCGTGAATAGACATCGGCGGTGTCGATCAGGTTGAAGCCGCTGTCGACGAAGGCATCGAGCAGGGCGAAGCTGGTGGCGGCATCGGCCGTCCAGCCGAAGACATTGCCGCCGAAGGCCAGCGGGGCGGTGGTCAGGCCGGATCGGCCGAGGGGGCGTTGCTGCATGGTGGGCGAAGCGGTCAGTCGATGGTCAGGCGCTGGAACCAGCGGGCGCCGGCGGGGATGTCGTCGCGCAGCGCGCGGCGGAAGGGCGGCACGCCAGGTTGGTCGGGCGGCGCGCTGATGCGGTTCAGGTCCACGGCCTGCGGCAGGCCTTCCAGGCCGGTGGCCGTGGGCTTCAGCTGGTAGTAGACGCCATTCCACAGCTTGGCGCCGAACTCCGACGGCGTCTTGAACATGAACAGCAGGCTGTGCTCCAGCCAGGCCAGGTCGCTGGGCGCCACGGTGCCGGGTTGCGGGTACGGGTAGGGCACATGGCAGAACACCTCGGTGGGCGCCTCCACGCACTTGAACTCCTTCATCGACAGGAAGAAGTCCTTGAACACCGCGTGGTCGAGCTTCAGCTGGAAGGCGCTGCGGCCGTCGGCTTGCGGAGTGAACTGCACCTGGCCCAGCACCACGGCCGTGCCGTCGCGGGCGTGCAGACGCACCGTCTTGCTGCCTTGCAGCGGCTGTGCGCATGCGGAGGTGGCCAGCAGGCCGACCAGGCAGCAGGTGGACAGGGTGCGCAGATGGAACATGCCGACACGGTCGCATGCCCGCCATCGCGGCGCCATCGGCATCCGCCCTGTCACCCCGGCTTGTGCCGCGCCGCCCGCGCCGACAGCGCGTTCGGAAAGTACAGCGCCGTCAGGCTCTTGCTGTGCACGGGGCTGAAGCTGCCGGCGCTGCGCCCGGCGGCCGGGCCGTGGCGGCGCCAGTCGCGCACCCAGAAGATGTCGTCGGCCACCTCCATCAGGCCCATGGTCTCGCGGTCGCCCACCAGCACGCCCTGCACACGCAGGCCCAGCTGGTCACGCGCGGCGTCCAGCGCGTCGAGCATCGGCCGGGTGCAGCCGAATTCACCGTCGCTGACGATCAGCAGGTCGGCGCTGGCCCAGCGGGCCTGGTGCACGCGGTCGATCGCCCGCTCGATCGGCGCCTGCAGGTCGGTGCCGCCGTCGAAGCCCTGGCCCATCAGGTCGAGCAGGCCGGCGAGGCCGTGGCCGGCCTCGCCATGGCGCGCCCGGCCGCCGGCCAGCTCGCGCTCGACGAGTTCGTCGGGCCCGCCGAAGCTGATCAGCAGGCAGCCGCGCTGCTCGGCATGGGCGGTGCGCACCGCCTGCAGCACCACCGCCTTGGCGATGGTCTCGGGCGCGCCGCGCATCGAGCCGGATGTGTCCAGGCACACGATGATCGGCCCGCGCTCCAGTGCCTCGGGCTGCGGCGGGGCCAGTGCCTGGCGCGGTGGCGCCAGCGGGTCGGGCCGCCAGTCCGTCAGCACCGCGCTGCTGTCGTAGGTGAGCAGGCGCGCCTCGGCGCGGCGTGCGCGCCACAGCTTGCGGCCCACCGGGTGGCGCAGCAATGCCGCCTCGCTGCCCAGCATGCCGTCCAGCCGGTCGGAGAAGCGGATGCCGCGCAGCGCGCCGGGCAGGCCGGGCAGCTCGGTCTGCACCGGCTTCAGGCCCTGCGGCGGCGCCTGCGGCACGTCGGCCACGCGCGGCGGCAGGGCCTGCGGCCGGGCGGCGCGCTCGGCCCGGCCCAGGCGGCGGATCAGCGCGGCCAGCTCGGGCAACTGCTTCAGTGCGTCGCTGATGCGCTGGGCCTCGGCCCATTCACGCCGGGCCAGCTGGCCGCGCACCTGGTCCCAGCGCAGGCTGGTCAGGTCGCCCAGGCCCTGCAGCAGGGCCAGCACCGCGTCCCAGTCGCCCTGGATCAGCGTCCATTCGGCGCTGAACTCAGTGGTGATCTGGGCGATGGCGTCGGCGCGCGTCAGCGCCGGCTGCAGGTCGGCCAGGCGGTCCAGGTGCCACAGCAGGGTGCGCAGCAGCTGCTCGGCCATCATCTCGGCGCCGAAGCAGGTGGCGGCCAGGCCCAGCTGGCCGGCGGCGTCGCGCAGTGCGGCGGTGGCGTCGGGGCAGCCGAAGTCGGCGTCGGGCGGCGGCAAGGTGCCATCGGCCAGGGCCAGGCGCCAGCGCTGCAGATCCGCCAGGCGCTGGGCGGTGGTGTCGGCTGGCGGGTTGTCCTGCGGGTTGTCGGCCGGGCCGGCGCTGCACACCAGGGCCGGCAGCCACAGCGTGCGCGGCAGCAGCGCCAGCCGGTCGTAGGGCTGGTCCAGCGGCGACGCGGCGGCCATGGTGCTCAGGCCGCCAGCGCGACCGGCGGCGGCACCTGGGCCGGCAGGCGCTCGTCCACCGGATGGCTGGCGAAGCCGCTGCGGGTGGCGGCCAGCCGGGCGCCAAAGCCTGCCAGCGTGGCCAGCGTCTGCACGTGCGCACCCAGCCAGCCGGTGGCCAGGCCGGGCGGCAGCCAGAGGCGCCCGGCCACCTGCGCGGCCAGGGCGTCATGGGCGGCTTGCACGGTGGCGCGGGCCGCGTCGGCACGGGCGGCCACCGCGTCCACCTGGGCCAGGCGGGCGGCCACGTGCACGGGGCTGAAGTGGCGGCGCTGGCGTGCTTCCAGCGTGGCCGAGACGATGCGCTGCATCCCACCGTCGGCCTCGCCACCGTCCTGCGCGCCCAGGCTGCGGGCCAGGGCCAGCTTGCCGGCGTCGTCGTCCGCGCTGCCGCCCTCCTGGGCAGGCAGGCGCTGCTCGATCTCCAGCTGTTTCTCGAAGGCGGTGACGGCATGGTCCAGCCAGGGCAGCGGCTGGGCCTCGGCCTGCAGCAGGCTGTGGCTGACCCAGCCGGCCAGCGCAGCCAGGCTGTCGTCGCTGTCGCCCACCACGCAGGGCACCAGCCACAGGTCCAGCGCATCGAGCGTGGCGCGGCCCTCGGTGGCGGCGGCGCAGCGCATCAGCGCCACCAGCTGGCGCCAGCGGCGGTCGGACACCGCCAGGCCCAGGCGGGCCACCTCGGCGCGCAGGGCGGTCAGTGCGGTCAGGGCTTCGTCGCCCAGCGTGACGGCGGCCTGGCCAGCGCGCACGGCGGCGCGCTCGTCGGGCGTGATCGGCGCGGGCAGTTCAGCGGCCGTGGCGTCATCGAGCTGCAGCAGCGCCGCGAAGGCCGCATCGCCCACCGGCGCCACCGGCACGCGCAGCAGGAAGCGGTCGTGGAAGGCCTGCAGCGATTCATCGCCCGGGCGTTCGTTGCTGGCGCCCACCAGGCTGATCAGCGGCGTGGGCAGGCGGCCGGCGCCGTTGTCGAATTCACGCTCGTTCAACAGCGTCAGCAGGGCGTTCAAGATGGCCGAGTTGGCCTTGAACACCTCGTCGAGGAAGGCGATGCCGGCGGTGGGCAGGTAGCCGTCGATGAGCCGCTCGTAGCGGTCGTCTTCCAGCGCCTTCAGCGACAGCGGGCCGAACAGTTCCTCGGGCGTGGAGAAACGGGTCAGCAGCCGCTCGAAGTAGCGCGCCCCGCCGAAGGCCCGGTGCAGCCGCCGTGCCAGCGCGCTCTTGGCGGTGCCGGGCGGGCCGATCAGCAGCACATGCTCGCCGGCCAGCGCTGCCAGCAGCAGCAGGCGCGTTGCTGTCTCGCGTTCAAGCAGGCCGTGCTCCAGGGCTTGCAGGTGGGCCTGCAGCCGGGGGCGCAGGGTGTCCAGGGGGTGGGGCATGCCGGGCATGGAGCGATTGTGGCAACTGCCGCGGTAGGGCGGGTTGGGGCTCGAAGCGGTCCGTTCCTTGTCGGTGCGCTTTGCGGTTTGCTTCGCCGATTCGGTGCAGCCCGCCGGGTTCCGGCCCGGCAGCCGGCCAATCTGTTGTTGGGGCCAAAAGATTGGATCAAAAGGCCCTTTGCAAACTTTCCGACACCAGCCCAGCGCCTGTCTGGCATCGAGGCGGGCGCCTCGCCTGTCCGGCTCG
>JAGOBT010000121.1 GCA_017999135.1 Burkholderiaceae bacterium | reverse complement strand
CCAAGGCGCTGTCGGGCGCCACAATCCCCGATGCCGGCGAGATCCTGCTCGACGGCAAGCCGCTGAAGTTCAAGAGCCCGATGGACGCGCGCCAGGCCGGCATCGAATGCTGCTACCGGGACCTGGCAGTGGCCCCGGCGATGACGATTGCCGAGAACCTGTTCCTGGGCCGCGAGATGCGCCGCCCCGGCTTCCTGGGCAACGTGCTGCGCATGATGGACAAGCAGCAGATGCTCGAGACCGCCATCGCCCGCATGGCCGACCTGAAGGTGGGCATCCGCTCGATGACGCAGGCGGTGGAGACACTGTCGGGCGGCCAGCGCCAGTGCGTGGCCGTGGCCCGCGCCGCAGCCTTTGCCGAGCACGTGGTGATCCTGGACGAACCCACCGCCGCGCTGGGCGTGAAGGAGGGCAACATGGTGCTGGAGCTGATCCGCCGGGTGCGCGACAAGGGCCTGCCGGTGATCCTGATCAGCCACAACATGCCGCATGTCTTCGAGATCGCCGACCGCATCCACGTGGCCCGGCTGGGCAAGCGCGCCGCGGTGCTGAACCCGAAGAAGATCAGCATGAGCGACACCGTGGCGGTGATGACCGGGGCGATGCCACCGGACAAGATCCCCGCGGAATGCCTCGCCTGACCCGGAGCCTGCGCACATGCTGAAGGGCATCGACCCGCTGCTGACGCCTGACCTGCTGAAGGTGCTGGCCGAGATGGGCCATGGCGACGAACTCGTCATTGCCGACGCCAATTTCACCGCCGCCAGCCTGGGCCGCGGCAAGCCGGTGATCACGCTGGCCGGCGTGGGCGTGCAGCGCACCGTGGAAGCGGTGCTGAGCCTGCTGCCGCTGGATGCCATGGTCGACCAGCCGCTGGCGTGCATGCAGGTGGGCGGCACGCCGGCGGGCTACCGCAGCGCGCAGCAGCGCACCCTGGTGGATGCGCTGCAGGCCAGCGGCCATGCCACGCCCGCACAATGGCTGGCCATGGAGCGCTTCGCTTTCTATGACCGGGTCAAGTCCGCCTTCGCCATCGTGCACACCGGCGAGCTGCAGCCCTGGGCCAACGTGATCCTGAAGAAGGGCGTGCTGGGTGAACCGCTCCGACCCTGACCTGCTGGCCGCGGCCGACGCCCTGCGGCTCAAGCCCCGCGGCTCCAGCCAGGGCGGGCTGCGCCAGTACAACGAGCGGGTGGTGCTGCAGGCCATCCGCCTGCACGGCGCACTGCCGGGCGCCGAGATCGCCCGGGTCACCCAGCTCACCGCGCAGACAGTCAGCCTGATCACCAAGCGGCTGGAGACCGACGGCCTGCTGTTGCGCGGCACGCCGCAGCGCGGCAAGGTGGGCCAGCCGTCGGTGCCGCTGCGGCTGAACCCCGACGGCGCGCTGGCCATCGGCATCAAGGTGGGCCGGCGCAGCATGGACGTGCTGCTGGTCGACTTCACCGGCGCGGTGCGCCAGCGCTGGACGCTGGACTACCGCTACCCCGACCCCGACCAGCTGCTGGCCGAGATCGGCGCGCGGCTGGCCGAGATGGCTGCGCAACTCAGCGCCGATGCGCTGGGCCGGGTGCAGGGCGTGGGCATCGCCGCGCCGTTCAGCCTGGGCGGCTGGCAGACGCTGCTGGACATGCCGCCCGACGTGGCCGCCCGCTGGCCACTGGTGAACCTGCGCGCCGAGGTGGCCGCCCGCACCGACCTGCCGGTGTCGCTGATCAAGGACACCGCCGCCGCCTGCGTGGCCGAGCTGGTGGCCGGCCGCGGGCGCAGCGTGCAGAGCTTTCTCTACGTGTTCGTCGACACCTTCATCGGCGGTGGCCTGGTGCTGGACAGCCACCTGCGCGCCGGGCTGCATGGCAACGCCGGCGCCATCGGCTCATTGCCGATGGGCCTGGCCGCGTCGAGCGACGGCACGGCGCCGGCCCAGCTGCTCAGCGTGGCATCCCTGGCCAACCTGGAGGCGCGCTACCGCCAGCACGGCCTGGACACTGCCGCGGTGGCCGACGACCGGGCGCTGCAGGCGCCGTGGCTGGCGCACACCCAGGCCTGGCTGGCCGACGCGGCGGGCGCGGTGGCGCTGGCCGTCAACAGCGCCGCCTGCCTGCTCGACCTGGAAAGCGTGATCGTCGACGGCTCGTTCAGCCGGGCGTTGCAGGCAGCGCTGGTGGCGGCGCTGCAGCAGGCGCTGGACCGCTACAGCTGGGAGGGCGTGACCCGGCCCATGCTGCTGCCCGGCACCATCGGGTCGGACGCGCGGGCGCTGGGCGGCGCCCTGCTGCCGCTGCATGCCAACTTCTCGCCCGACCGCGACCTGTTCCTGAAGATCGCCGTTGACTGAGCGCTTGCCCGGGCTTCACCGCGCAGGCGCGGGATGGGCAGCCGGCCCGGGCCGTGACAGACTGCACACACGTCGTCTGTCCAAGCCCGCCCATGCGCCCCCTGCCCCGCGGCTTCACCCTCATCGAACAGCTGGCCGTCATCACCCTGGTGGGCACGGCTTCGGCCGCGGCGCTGCCGGCGCTGGTCGACCTGCACGCGCACGCTGCTGATGCCACCCTGGCCAGCCTGGCCGCAGCGGCCGGGTCGGCCATGGTGCTGAACCAGGCCGGCTGCCTGCTGACGCAGCAGCAGCCGGTGCCGGGCAAGTGCCACCCGGTGCGCGATTGCAGCGATGTGGGCGGCCTGCTGAACGGCGACATCCCGGCCGGCTATGCGGTGCCGGCGCAGCCATTGGCCACCGAGGGCGGCCGCTGCCAGCTGCAGCGCCTGCAAGACGGCGCGGCGGTGGCCTTCCACGGCGTGGCCACCGGGCGCTGAGCCCGCGCACGCATCGCCGGCAGGCGATGCGTGGCTGGCGAAGGCTGTGCCCGCATGCCTGCGGGCCAGCACTTGACCGCGCTACTCGGACACCAGCTGCAACAGGCTGGGCCCGCGAGTGACGTCGGGCGCTTCCGGCGGTGACCAGGTCACGCCTTCTTCAGTCGCCCAGCGGGCCAGGCTGCCGTCGGCCCGGGCGCGGGTGATCACCGCGTCCAGCGCCGGGCGCACCGTCACATCGGACGCCAGCGTGACGAAGCCCAGGTTCATGCCCAGCGGCCGCCGCCAACCGGCCGCCACCAGCGTGCCACCCGGGTGCTGCACCCGCCAGCCGTCGAACAGCGCCAGCGGCGTCAGCACCGCGTCGAAGCGCGGCGCGGCGCCAGCGGCGGGCTTGGCCAGCTCGTCCAGCGGGCTTTCACGCTGGTTCAGCGTGACGACACGACTGCGCAGCGCGCCGAACTTCCAGCCCATGGCCACCGCGCCGCCCAGCGTGCCGGCCACCACGCCCAGCTTGCGCTCGCCCAGGTCGTTCAGGCTGGCCAGCGGCGGCGCGCCGGCCGGCAGCACCGCGCCCAGCACCGCACCCAGGTAGGCGCGGCTGGGGGCCATGGCCTGCAGCGGGATGTAGGGGCGCTCACGCCGGCGCTTGGCGCCGGGGTAGTCGGGCGTGCGCGACGTGGCCCGGGTGGGCAGGTCGAACTCGCCGGTCACCAGCGGAAAGCCGCTCACCGCCTCGCACACGCCGGCGGCCAGCAGGGCCGCCACCTCGTGGGTGAGGGTGCTTTCCTTCTCGTAGCTGGTCTCGAACGGCACCAGCTTCAGCGGCCGGCCCAGTGCGTCGGCCGCGGCCTGGGCGATGCGCACATCCAGCCCCCTGGCTTGGCCGGCCACCAGGTGCGACAGCGGCGGGTTGTCCGCCGACACGCACACTGCCAGCGGCACCGGCTGGGCCAGCGCGCTGCTGCAGGCCAGTGCAGCGGCGCAGGCCGCCAGCGGGCTAGTTTTCCTTGCCACCGCGGCTGCCCACATAGGCCCAGAGCACGGCGATCTGCTCCGGCGTCAGCGCGTCCTTGAACGAGGGCATGTTGCCCTTGCCATTGGCCACGCTGTGCTGGAAGCGGTCGGGCTGGTCGGTTGGAAACTTGCGCAGGTCATACACCGTGGTGCCGGCATTGACCATGTTGCGCCCGTGGCACTGGGCGCAGGTGCGGTGGAACTGGTCGCGCCCGGCCTCGATCTGCGCCGGCTCGAACCGCCCACCCGTGACTTGCGCCAGGGTGGACAACGGCAACAGAGCGAGCAGGGCAACAGCCGAACCCAGCGGCCGCCGTGGAACCGGCTTTGCCGGGCCACTGGCGGGCCTTGCAGGCCGCGCCGGGCTTTGCAGCCCAGCCCCTCGCCAGGCGGCCAAGATCCACTGGATCTTGGCCGTCCGGGCTCGGCCCCCCTGGGGGGGAGCGCCGCAGGCGCTTCGGGGGGGGGTCATTTCAAGGCGAAGGTCCAGACCGAGCCGCCGGCGGGCGTGGCCGCCATGCGCTCGTCGCCCATCAGCGCCCACACCCCACCGGCGCCGGCGGTGATGGTGACGTACTGCTTGCCCTTGTGCTCCCAGGTGACCGGCAGGCCGATGATGCCGGTGCCGACATTGAACTCGTAGAGCTTCTTGCCGGTGGTGGCATCGACGGCCATGAACTCGCCAGTGGCGGCACCGGTGAACACCAGGTTGCCCGCGGTCGACAGGGTGCCGGCCATGCTCGGCTGGCCGGGCCAGGCCAGTTGCCACTTGCTCTTGCCGGTCATCGGGTCGATGGCGCTCAGGTAGCCGTGGGGCTGGTCCTTGGGCATCGTCACGCCGCGGAAGTTGATGCCCAGGTACCACTCGCCGCGCTTGTACTCGGGCTTGGCCAGCTGGTAGGGCCAGGCGATGTTCAGCGTGTTGGCATAGGCCAGGCCGGTGGCCGGGTTCCAGGACATCGGTGTCCAGTTCTTGCCACCCAGCACCGACGGCCAGACCATCTCGTCGCCGCCGGCGCGGATGTTCTTGGTGACCTGGCTTTCCACCGGCCGGCCGGTGGCCATGTCGATCTTGTCGGCCCAGTTCACCTTCACGTACGGGTTGGCGGCCAGCAGCTTGCCGTTGGTGCGGTCCAGCACATAGAAGAAGCCGTTGCGGTTGGCCTGCGCCAGCACCTTGCGTGGCTTGCCGTCGATCTTCATGTCGACCAGCATGCCCACTTCGGTGGCGTCGTAGTCGTACGGGTCATTCGGGCTGAACTGGTAGTGCCAGACCAACTCGCCGGTCTTGGGGCGGATGGCCACCACCGAGCACACGTACAGGTTGTCACCCATGCGCACCGTGGGGTTCCACGGGCCGGCATTGCCGGTGCCCCAGTACACCAGGTCGAGATCGGGGTCGTAGGCGCCGGTCAGCCAGGTGGGTGCGCCGCCCTTGCTGTGGGTGTCGCCGGGCCAGGTGTCGCCGCCCTTCTGGTCGGGCGCGGCGGTGGTGTAGAACTTCCACAGGTGCTTGCCGGTGGCCGGATCC
Organism: Burkholderiaceae bacterium; assembly: GCA_017999135.1. Lineage (GTDB taxonomy): Bacteria > Pseudomonadota > Gammaproteobacteria > Burkholderiales > Burkholderiaceae_C > Pseudaquabacterium. The sequence goes on along the minus strand of JAGOBT010000121.1, from coordinate 2,747 downwards.
CAGCCGTCGATGAAGCCACGGGTGCCGTATTCACCGCCGGCAATGCCGGTGATCACCACGCCGTTGGCGATCAGCGGCGCGCTGGTCATCGCGTGGCCGTCCTGGTAGTTGGCGGCCTTCATCTTCCACAGCGTCTTGCCGGTCTTGGGGTCCATCGCCATGACGTGGGCATCCAGCGTCACGCGGAACAGCTTGCCGTCGTAGATGGCCGCGCCGCGGTTCAGGATGCCGCAGCAGGCGTACTTGAACACGTCCTGCGGCAGCTCGATCTCCTGCTTCCACAGCTGCTTGCCGGTGAGCGGATCCAGCGCCACGGTGCTGTTGAAGGTGGTGACGTACATCACCCCCTCGTGGATGATGGGCTGGCTTTCCTGACCTTGCGGGTTGTTCAGGCTGTAGGTCCAGGCGGGCTGCAGCTTGGCGGCGTTCTTGCTGTTGATCTGCTTGAGCGCGCTGTAGCGCTGGTTGTTGTAGCCCATGCCATAGGTGAGCACGTCGCCGGGGGTAGCGGCGTCGGCCTTCAGCGCGGCGTCGGTCTGCGCCAGCACCGGTGGCGCGGCCAGGGATGCCAGGGCCGCGCCGGCGGCCAGCCATCGGGTGATGTTCATGGGCGTTGTCTCCTGTGGTTGCAAGGTCCGTGTCGTGCGCACGGCCGCCGGGAATGATTCTCGACCACACATGGTGTGCGTTTGCGGCGCTGCTGTCCATGCGTCGCGGGCTTTCCCTAGTGCGTCAGCGCCCGGGCACCTGCATACAGTGCGTGCGGCGCGCGGTACGGGCCTGGCCGGCATGGTGGTGTTGCACGGTGCAACACCGCCGCCTGCCGCCAGCCGGCACCCACCGACAGGACTGTCCATGACCAGCACCTCTGAATTGCAAGCACGGCTGCAGACCGTGCGCGGCCACTACCGCGTGAGCCCGTGGATTCAGCCACGCGACGATGAGGCGCCGCTGCTGCGCTCATGGCAGCGCTGCCACGACGCCGGCATGCGCGAGCACGAGCGCGTCAGCTTCGAGCTGGTGTCGCGTGCGCAGCTGTCGGCCCTGGACGACGCGCATGGCGACCTGGTGCGTGCCGCCCGCCCCGAGACCGAGCGCCTGGCCCAGGCCCTGCGCGGCACCGGCAGCGCGGTGCTGATGTTCAATGCCCGCGGCGTGGTGATCGACCGGCTGTGCCACGAGGCCGCCGCCCCGGCGCCGCTGCTGCAGGCCACGCGCAAGGGCGTGAATCTGGCCGAGCGCTGCGTGGGCACCAGCGCGCCGGCCATCGCGCTGGCCGAGGGCCTGCCCTACCTGGTGGGGCGCGATGCGCACTTCTTCGACAACGTGCGGCCGTTCTTCTGCGTGGCCGCGCCGATCGACAGCCCCGACGGTCGACGGCTGGGCGCACTCGACATCACCACCTACGACCAGGTGCCCGGCTTCGACGTGTTCTCGCTGGTGATGGACACGGCCGCCGGCATCGAGAACGGCCTGTTCACGCCCACGCCCGACCACCTGGTGGTGCACTTCCACCCACGCGCCGAACTGCTGGGCACGCCCATGGAAGGCCTGCTGCTGGTGGACACCGGTGGCCGCGTGACCGGCGCCAACCGCATGGCCGCGCGCCTGCTGTGCATGCCGCGCACGGCCCTGCTGGGCCAGGCCTTCGGCGGCCTGTTCGACCGCCGCCTGCAGGGCCTGTTCGCGCAGCCGTCGCGCCAACGCGCCGACCTGGTGGAGATGCAGACCCATGTCGGCCTGCAGGTGATGGCCCGCTTCGAAGGCGAGGCTGCGCGCGACGGCATGCACCAGTTGCTGGGCCAGGGCATGCACCCGCCGGTTCCGGTCGACGACGCCGCGGACGCGCCGACCCCCCTGCGCGCGCTGGAATGCCAGGCCATCGAACGCACCCTGGCCGCGCTGGGCGGCAATGTGTCGGCCACGGCCAAGGCGCTGGGCATCAGCCGCAACACCATCTACCGGCGGCGGCAGGAAGCGACCGGCAAGGCCGGTTGATCCCCGGGCGCGCTGGCCGGCGTCAGGGACGGGCGCAGCCTGCAGCCGGCCTGGGTGACGCCGCTGAAAGCGGCAACGCCGGAGCTGTCCGTGAGCGGCTCAGTGCCGGCAAGCCGCGCGTCGCCGCACGACCGCACCGATGCCGAACAATCCGACCAGCAGCAGTGCCTGGCTGGCCGGCTCGGGCACCGGCGAGACGTCCAGCCTGACGTTGTCGAAGTTGACTTGGATGCCGTTGGAATGCATTTCGATCTTCAAGGCTTGCCCAAGCAACGGATTCCCCGTCAGCGCGGTGTAGTGGACGATCGAGGTCAGGAAACCATCGTTCGGCACCAACGACGACTCAGAGGCGAGAAGGTTGTCGCCGGCCCAGAGAGCCACCCTGTAGCCAGGGAAATTGCTGTCCTTGCGGTCACCCACCTCCACCTGGAGTGTGTAGGCGCTGCCGGCTGTCAGCAGCGCCGACAGGGTTTGTGTTGCGCTGCCGCTGTTGAGCCATGCGGAGTTGTTGCCGTGGGGGACGCCGTTCGAGAACTGGTCCGTGGTCGGATTGATCACGCCGCCAGTCGATTGAATCCATCCGGACATCTGACCCGCGCCACTTGTCCACGCACCATTCGCGAGGACCTGGCTTTCAAAGGAGGGGTTGACGGTCTGCACCGATGTGGCATTCGCCGACGTGGCGGCCAGTGCGCCCATGGCCAGCAACAGGAAACCGATTGTGTTCTTCATGATGCTCTCTTCTGGAT
>JAGOBT010000120.1 GCA_017999135.1 Burkholderiaceae bacterium | reverse complement strand
GGCATGAGTTCAGCGCCTCGCCGCGGCGGCTGGCCAATGGCGTGACGCTGTGGCATGGCCATGTGGCCGACGTCACCCAGCGCCGGGCCATGAAGCAGGCCCTGGCCGACCGTGAGGCGGCGCGCCAGGCCAGCCAGGCCAAGAGCGAGTTCCTGGCGCGGGTCAGCCATGAGCTGCGCACGCCGCTCAACGGCATCCTGGGCTTCGCGCAACTGCTGCGCAGCCAGGACGCCGACAACCTGCGCGCTGACCAGCAGCGGCGCCTGGCCATCGTGCAGACCGCCGGCCAGGGCCTGCTGCACCTGATCAACGACGTGCTCGACATCACCAGCATCGAAATGGGCCAGCTCGGCCTGCACAGCGCCGCACTGCCGCTGGACGCCACGGTGGACGCCGCGCTGGCGGTGGTCGAACCCCAGGCCGAAGCGGCCGGCGTGCAACTGGCGCGCGGCGCGATGGCCAGCCTGGTGGTGCAGGCCGATGCGCGGCGGCTGCAGCAGGTGCTGGTCAACCTGCTGTCCAACGCCATCAAGTACAACCACCCCGGCGGCCGGGTCGATGTGCGCGCCTGCCCCGGCGCCACCGCCGCGCCCGGTGCGGCGCAGGCCTGCATCGAGGTCATCGACACCGGCCGCGGCCTCACGCACGCGCAGCAGCAGCAGCTGTTCCAGCCCTTCAACCGCCTGGGCGCCGAGCGCGACGTGGCCGACGGCACCGGCCTGGGCCTGGTGATCAGCCGCCAGCTGGTGCAGCTGATGCAGGGCAGCCTGTCGGTGCACAGCGTGCCGGGGCAGGGCAGCTGCTTCCGGATCGTTCTGCCGCTGCATCGGCCCGCGCTTGTGGTCTCCGACGCCGCCACGCCAGTGCTGCCTGTCGGCGGCAGCGCCCCCGCCGCACCCACCGCCAGCGGCGATGCCGCGCCATCACCCACCCGGGGCCGCGTGCTGTATGTGGAGGACAACGCCGTCAACGTGCTGCTGATGGAGGCCATCGTCGGCCTGCGGCCCGGCGTGCAGATGCAGGTGTGCACCGACGCCGCCAGCGGCCTGGCCGCGGCGGCTGCCCACCCGCCCGACCTGCTGCTGCTGGACATGCAGCTGCCCGATGCCGACGGCTGCGACCTGCTGCAGCGCATGCGCGCCCACGCCGCGCTGGCCGGCGTGCCGGCCGTGGTGGTGTCGGCCGCCGCCCGCAATGACGACCTGGCCCGGGCCCGCAGCGCCGGCTTCATCGGCTACTGGACCAAGCCCCTGGTGGTGGACGAGGTGCTGGCCGGCCTGGACCAGCTGCTGGCGCCGCCCGCCCAGTCCCCGCGCTGACACGCCCGGCCCCGGGCCGCGGCCTACACTGGCCCGGCATGCCGCCGCCCGCCCCCGCTGCCACCCACGCCGCCGAAGAATCCCGCCAGGCCTGGGTGGTGGTGTGGGCCTGCTTCGTGGCACTGGCGGTGATCTTCGGCGTGTCGTATTCGTTCGCGGCGTTCTTCGAATCGCTGACCACCGAGTTCAGCGCCCGGCGCGCCGACGTGTCGCTGGTGTTCGGCCTGTGCGGGCTGGTGTACTTCACCGGCGGCGCCGCCGCCGGCCTGGCGGCCGACCGCTTCGGCCCGCGGGTGGTGTGCGGCGCCGGCATGCTGTGCATTGCCGCAGGCCTGGCCGTCAGCAGCCTGGCCACGCAACTGTGGATGGTCTACCTGGCCTACGGCGTGGGCATCGGCGTGGGCATCGCGCTGGTCTACACACCGTCCATCGCCTGCGTGCAACCCTGGTTCACCCGCCGGCGCGGGCTGGCGGCGGGCATCGCCAGCGCCGGCATCGGTGCCGGCACGGTGCTGGTGCCCCTGTTGGCCACTGCGCTGATCGCCACGCTGCAGTGGCGCGGCGCCATGCTGTGGCTGGCGCTGGGCGTGGTGCTGCTGGGCGGCAGCGCCACGCTGTTGCTGCAGCGGGCGCCGTCGGCCAGCGGTGCCGGTGGCCGGGCGGTGGCCGGCCACACGTTGCGCCAGGCCATGGCCACGCCGCACTTCCGCTGGTTCTATCTGATGACCTTCATTGCCGGGCCAGTGATGTTCATCCCCTTCGCCCATGTGTCGGCCGCCGCACGCGACCTGGGCGTGGACGACGCCCGCGCCGTCGGCCTGGTCGGGCTGATCGGCATCGGCAGCCTGACCGGGCGCTTCGCCATCGGCGCGCTGGCCGACCGGTTGGGCCGGCCGCTGACATTGGCGCTGGCGATGGCGTCGATGGGGCTGTGCTTCCTGGTGTGGTGGGCGGCCGGCGGCTGGGGCGCGATGGCGCTGTTCTCGCTGTGGATGGGGCTGAGCTACGGCGGCATCGTTTCGCTGATGCCGGCGATGTGCATGGACCTGTTCGGCGCGCGGGCGGTGTCGGCCATCATCGGCACGCTGTACACCGGCGCGGCTGCGGGCAACCTGCTGGGGCCGTGGGTGGCCGGCGCGGTGTTCGACGCCACCGGCAGCTACACGCCGGTGATCTGGGGCTGCCTGCTGCTGTCGGCGCTGGCCACGGCGGCGGCCTGGCGCCTGGTGGGCCCGCCGCCGCCGGCCTCTGCTGCGGCATGAAGACGCTGTCCTGCGGCATCCTGGTGCTGAACGCCCAGCACGAACTGCTGCTGTGCCATGTCACCGGCGCCTGGCACTGGGACATCCCCAAGGGCGGTGCCAACCCCGGCGAGGCCCCGCTGGCCACCGCGCTGCGCGAAACGCGCGAGGAATGCGGCCTCGACTTCACCGGCCAGGCCCTGCTCGACCTGGGCCCGATGGCCTACCGCCCGCGCAAGGACCTGCACTTGTTCGCGGTGCTCAGCGCGCGCTTCGACGCGGCCACCTGCCACTGCGACAGCCGCTACAGCGACGCCTGGGGCCGCGACCGGCCCGAGATGGACGGCTTCGAATGGACGCGCTTCGACCGCGTGCACCGCCGCTGCGCCCGCCACATGGCCGAGGTGCTGACGCAGAAACTGTCCCTCCCGGCCTTGCTGGCGCGTCTGCAGTCCCGTGCGGCCTAGACTGCGGCGGTTGCAGCCTTTCTGACCGCCGCCATGCCCCTGCTGTCTTGTTCCCCCCTGCGCCACCGGTTGGCCGGCCTGGCGCTGGCCCTGCTGGCCACGGCCACCCTGCTGCCGCCGGCCAGGGCCCAGGCCCTGCCGGCGGGTGTGCAGCAGGTCACCCAGGTCGAGGGCATCACCGAGTACCGCCTGCCCAACGGCCTGCAGGTGCTGCTGGTGCCCGATGCCACCAAGCCCAGCACCACCGTCAACCTGACGATCCGCGTCGGATCGCGGCACGAGAACTACGGCGAGACCGGCATGGCCCACCTGCTGGAGCACCTGATCTTCAAGGGCACGCCGACCCAGCGCAACGCCATGGCCGAGTTCAGCCGCCGCGGCCTGCGCTTCAACGGCACCACCGGCTTCGACCGCACCAACTACTTCGCCAGCTTCAGCGCCAGCGACGAGAACCTGCGCTGGTATCTGGCCTGGCAGGCCGATGCCATGGTCAACAGCCTGATCGCCCGCAGCGACCTCGACACCGAGATGACGGTGGTGCGCAACGAGATGGAATCGGGCGAGAACAACCCGGTGCGCGCCACCATCGAGCAGACGCTGGCGGCCATGTACCAGTGGCACAACTACGGAAAGACGCCGATCGGCGCGCGGGCCGATGTGGAGAACGTCGACATCCCGCGCCTGCAGGCCTTCTACCGCCTGCACTACCAGCCCGACAACGCCACCCTGGTGGTGGCCGGCAAGTTCGACAGTGCCCAGGTGCTGGCCTGGGTGGTGCAGAGCTTCGGCCCCATCCCCAAGCCCGCGCGCGTGCTGCCGCGCACCTACACCGTCGACCCGGTGCAGAAGGGTGAGCGCACGGTGGCGGTGCGGCGCAAGGGCGGTGCGCCGTTCCTGCTGGCGGCCTGGCACGGCGTGCCGGCGGGCCACCCCGACTACGCCGCCACCGACGCGCTGGCCGCCATGCTGGGCAATGCGCCGTCGGGCCGGCTGCACAAGCGCCTGGTCGAAGCCAAGCTGGCGGCCAGCAGCTTCGGCTTCACCTGGGGTGTGGCCGAGCCTGGCCCGTTGATGCTGGGCCTGCAACTGGCCCCCGGGCAGGACGTGGACGCCGCTCGGCAAGCCCTGCTGGCCACCGTGGACGCGGCCACCAGCACCGAGCCCTTCACCGCCGACGAACTGGAACGCGTGCGCACCCAGTGGCTGAACGACTGGGAGCAGGGGTTCAGCGACCCCGAGCGCGTGGGCGTGGCGCTGAGCGAGGCCATCGGCAACGGCGACTGGCGGCTGTACTTCCTGGCGCGTGACCGCATGCGCGCGCTGACGCTGGCCGACGTGCAGCGCGTGGCCACCCAGCGGCTGGTGCCCGACAACCGCACCGTGGGCACCTACCTGCCCACCGATGCCGCGCGCCGCGCGCCCGACCCGCAGCTGGTGGACGTGGCGCCGATGGTGCAGGGCTACAAGGGTGACGCCGCCGTGGCCCAGGCCGAGGCCTTCGACGCCACCCCTGCCAACCTGGACGCCCGCACCCAGGTCAGCAGCCTGCCCAGCGGCCTGAAGGTGGCGCTGCTGCCCAAGGGCACGCGCGGTGCCACCGTGCAGGCCCGGCTGGTACTGCGCTTCGGCGACGTGGACAGCCTGCGCGGCCAGGGCATGGCGGTGGCCATGATGGGCGGCCTGATCGACAAGGGCGGCGCCGGCATGACCCGCGCCCAGATCAGCGACGCCTTCGACAAGCTGCGCGCCGACGTCGGCTTCAGCGCCAGCGGGCAGACGCTGACGGTGGGCATCACCACCGTGCGCCAGCACCTGCCCGCGGTGGTGGCTCTGGTGGGCAAGCTGCTGCGCGACCCGGCCTTCCCGGCCGACGCGCTGGACGAGCGCCGCCGCCAGCTGCTGGCCGCCGTGGCCGCGCAGCGCAGCGAGCCCGGTGCGGTGGCCGGCAATGCGCTGCAGCGCCACGGCAACCCCTACCCGCGCGGGGACCTGCGCCACGCCCCCAGCTTCGACGAGACGGTGACCGACGCGAACGCCGTCACCGTGGACGCGGTGCGTGCGGTGCACCGCCGCTTCGTCAGCGCTGCGGTGGGTGAATTCAGTGCCGTCGGCGACATGGACGTGCCGGCGGTGCAGGCCGCCCTGGCCCAGGCCCTGGGCGACTGGCGCGCACCGGCCGGCGGGGCCCTGGCCTACACCCGGGCGCCGCAGCCGCTGGTGGCTGCGCCGCCGCTGCGCCAGCTGCTGCCCACGCCCGACAAGCCCAACGCCAACCTGCTGCTGGAGCAGCCGCTGCCGCTGAACGACACCCACCCCGACTACCCGGCCATGCTGGTGGCCAACTACTTGCTGGGTGGCAGCCCCAACGCCCGCCTGTGGGCGCGCATCCGCGAGAAGGACGGCCTGAGCTACGACGTGCGCAGCTACGTGCTGTGGAACAACTTCGAGCTGGCGTCGCGCTGGCAGGCGTCGGCCATCTTCGCGCCGCAGAACCAGCCCAAGGTGGAAGCCGCACTGCAGGAGGAGGTGGCGCGGGCCCTGAAGGACGGCTTCACCCAGAAGGAGCTGGACGAAAGCCGCGTGGGCCTGCTCAACCAGCGCCGCCTGGGCCGCGCGCAGGATCCGGCGGTGGCCGGCGCGCTCGTGAACAACCTCTACCTGCAGCGCAAGTTTGCCCTGCAGCAGGCCACCGACGACGCCATCGCCGCGCTGACGCTGGCGCAGGTCAACGCCGCGCTGCGCCGCTACATCGACCCGGCCCGTTGGGTGGTGATCTGGGCCGGCGATTTCAAGAACTGACCAACCACACGAGGAGACACCCGATGAACACCGACACCCCCGTCGCCGCCAGCCCTCTGGCCGCCGCCATCGAAGCCGCCGCCCAGGCGGTGCTGGACCGCGTGACCACCTGGCGGCGTGACTTCCACGCCCATCCCGAACTGGGCAACCGCGAATTCCGCACCGCCGGCATCGTGGCCGAGCATCTGCGTGCGCTGGGCCTCGACGAGGTCAAGACCGGCGTGGCCCACACCGGTGTGGTGGGGTTGCTCAAGGGCGGGCTGCCGGGCCCGGTGGTGGCCCTGCGCGCCGACATGGACGGCCTGCCAGTGGCTGAAGAAGTCGACATCCCGTTCGCCAGCAAGGCCAAGGCCGAATGGAACGGCGAGCAGGTGGGCGTGATGCACGCCTGCGGCCACGACACCCACACCGCCATCCTGATGGGCGTGGCCGAGGTGCTGGTGGGCCTGCGTGCGCAGCTGCCGGGCACGGTGAAGTTCCTGTTCCAGCCGGCCGAGGAGATGCCGCCTGAAGGTGAAGATGGCGGCGCCAAGATGATGGTGGCCGAGGGTGCGATGCAGAACCCCAAGCCCGACGCGGTGTTCGGCCTGCACGTCACCAGCCGGCTGCCGGTGGGCGTGATCGGCTACCGGCCCGGCCCCACCATGGCCAGCGCCGACAGCCTGAAGATCACCGTGCGCGGCAGCCAGACCCACGGCGCCATGCCCTGGTTCGGCGTCGACCCGATCACCACCAGCGCCCAGGTGGTGATGGGCATCCAGACGGTCGTCAGCCGCCAGATCGACCTGACGCGCGAGCCGGCGGTGGTCACCATCGGCACCATCCACGGCGGCCTGCGGCAGAACATCATCCCGGACGAGGTGGTGATGACCGGCACCATCCGCACTTTCGACGAGGCCATGCGCGACGACGTGCACGAGCGGGTGAAGTACCTGGGCGAAACGCTTGCCAAGGCCAACCGCGCCAACTGCCTGGTGTGCATCGACAAGCACTACCCGGTCACTGTCAACGACCCGGTGCTGACCGAGGCCATGCGCCCCAGCCTGGCCCGCACCGTGGGTGAAGACAAGCTGATGCTGGTGCCCAAGGTGATGGGCTCGGAAGACTTCAGCTTCTTCCAGCGCGAGGCGCCAGGCCTGTTCTTCTTCGTCGGCGTGGTGCCCCAGGGCGTCGACCCGATGACCGTGGCGCCCAACCACTCGCCGCGCTTCTATGTGGACGAGGGCTGCCTGATCGTCGGCGTGCGCAGCCTGGCGCACCTGGCGGCAGACTTCTTGCACCACGGCGCAGCGGCGCGCTGAGCTCGATGTTGCCGGATGCGCAGCGATCGGTGGCTGTTGCGCGCTGATCGCCGCTGATCGGCGCTGTCAGGCGCTGGTTGCCCGCCAGGTCTGGCGGTCGATGGCCCAGGATCCCACCGAATCCGGCGTGCCGTGGCTGAAGAAATCCAGCCGCAGCGCGGCCGGGTCGGTGGTCAGCAGGCCGTAGTTCTGGCACTTCGAGCCCACGCCCACCAGCTTGCACACCGCCGCGCCCGAGGCCGTGGCGTCGTGCAGCCAGCGGCCGTCACCCAGGTGGGTGGACTTGAAGCGGTTGGCATGGATGTCGCCGCTGAGCACCAGGATCTTGTAGGTGCGGGCCAGGCCGATCAGCCAGTTGTAGTCGTCAAACAGCGACCAACGGGCGTCATCGTCGGCCTGCACCACCGAACCTGATGCGATCAGGTGCACTGCGGCGGGTGCTGCGGCCAGCTTGGCCTCGATCTGCGCGCGCTGGTCGGCGCCCAGCAAGTCCTTGCCGATGCGCCAGGAGCGGCCGTCGGTCAGGTGCAGGTGCAGGTCGGGTGCCAGTGCGCGGTGGCGGTAGCCGGGCGGCGGCTCGTTCGGCTGGTTAATGCTGGCGTCGTTGTAGGCGCTGGGAAAGCTGCCGGGCGCCAGCCGCTCGTCCAGCGTGCGGCGGAAGGCGTTGAACAGGGCCCGCGAGATGCGGATGTTCTCCTTGTAGACGACCTTCTCGATCGCCCGCTCGCCGTAGCTCTCGTCCCACAGGAAGTCGTGGTCGTCCCAGATCGCATCCGTGGGCACGGCCGACACCAGGGCACGGAACTGCGGCTGGTCGAGCTGGGTGCGCCAGCGGTGCAGCACATGCTGCAGAAACTCCACCGGCGCCATCTGCTTGGGGTGCGTCATGCCGATCGGATAGGGCGGCGCATCGATGTAGACCGAATCCCCCAGCAGCAGCAGGCGGTCGGGCCGCTGGGCGGCGATCTGGTCCCACACCGGCTGCTGGGCAAACACGGTGAA
>JAGOBT010000119.1 GCA_017999135.1 Burkholderiaceae bacterium | reverse complement strand
GCGGCCGGGTTCAGCTCCAGTTCGTTCAGCGCGTCGCGGAACACGGTCTTCTTGTAGGCGTCGCGGGCAGCCAGCACCGACGCCACGGTCGACCCCGGCAGGCTGTCGAGATCCAGCGTGCCGAAACTGCCGCCGCGGTTGTCGCCCTGCAAGGCCGGCATGGCGTCCAGCGCCCGGCCCACGCCGGCTGCACTGCCTTCGGCGCGGGGCAGCACGGCGGCCACCGCACCCAGGGTGATCAGCGTGTTGGCCGCGTTCACGGCGCCCGCCGCGTTCACGGGTTCCTGCGGCGCCGGCGGCACGACCGGAGGCACGACGGGTGGAACGACCGGGGGCTCCACCGGCGGCACGACTGGCGGCTCAACCGGGGGCACGACCGGCGGCACGACAGGTGGATCAACCTGGGGCACGGTCATCACCAGGGCGGTGGCATTGGATGCCGCCTGCGTGAACACATAGTTCTGCGCCGTCAGGCCGCTGCCGTCCACCGCATAGCGCCCGGCGTCCGACTGGCTGGTGGCCGTGGTCTGGAACAGCAGTTGCCCCTGTGTGGCCGTGGCCAGCGTGTCGCTGCCCACCAGGCCCTGCACCGTGCCGGTCAGGGCGGGCAGCGCGCTGCCACGCACCGCCGTCTGCGGGTCGGCCAGGTAGCGCAGCGTGGCCGGGGTGATGTCGGCCGTGGTGGACGCGGTGGCGTTGCCCAGCAGGTAGTTGCCGGCATCGGGCCCGCCCAGGCTGGTGGCGCTGGCCGTCACCGGCTTGGCGCTGCCCACGTTGGCGTCACTGAAGCTGGCGGTGCCGCTGGCCACCGACACCTGGTCGCCTTCGAGCAGGCCCGACAAGGTCCAGCGGGCGATGGTCGCTGACGTGCTGCCGTCGTACACCTTGCCGATGGCCTGCACCTGGCTGAGGTTCAGCGTGAGCGGGGTCACGCTCACCTGCAGGCTGGAGGTGTCGAAGGCGTACCCGAAGATCGGCGTGCCGTCGTCCGCCACCACGGTGTTGCCCTGCGCACCCGCGGCGGGCACCAGGGCCTTGGCGTCACCGGCATTGCGGTCTGCCAGGCGCAGGTCACCCACCAGGGTCTGGCCTGACCGCAACCCGGTCACGCCCAGGTTCAACGGCGTCAGGTCGATGCTGTCGCTGCCGTCATAGGGCCGGGACAGCACCGATGGCCCGCTGGCCTGCACGGCCACCAGCGGCGTCGCCGCGAACAGGAAGCCGTTGCCTGGCGCAGCCGGCGTGCTGCCGGGCGACGCGCCGTACTGCCAGAAGTCAGCCCGCAACCCACCCGGCCGGAACACCTGCGTCCCGTCGTCGTCGATGGAATCGGCCAGCTCCACCAGCCAGTGGCCGTTGGGTGTCTGCAGCACGCCGCTGCCACCCAGGTTGGTGAAGACCGACACCGGCGACCCGCCGGACAGGCCGGTGATGCGCAGCGCGTTGTCGGCCGCGCCGGCATACAGGGCCATGTCGCCACCCAGCAGCAGACGGTCGGCCGCGATGTCCAGGCGGCCGCCGGTGGCCACCACGGTGAACAGGTCCAGCGCAGGCAGGTCAGCGTCTTGCGACACCCGCTGGACACCCAGCGCACGCTTGGGCGCGGCGCTGGCGCCCGTGCGGAGCTGGGACAAGTCTTCGTCGAAGCCGCCCTCGTCGTCGAACGACTGCACGCCGATCAGCAAGTTGACGGCCTGCAGTGACACCTGTGCGGCGCCGTTGAACCTGAGTTGCGTGCCGGTGTCACCTGAGGTGCCGATGTGCAGCGTCTCGGCGGACAGCGCCACGCTGGCGGGCGCGCCGTCGATCAGCGCATCTTCGATCGTCTGCGACCCGGCGGCCAGCAGCTGCAGGCTGCCGCCGGTGGGCGCCAGGATGCGCCCGGTGATGTACAGGTCGCCGCCGGATTCCAGCCGCAGGCTGCTGCCGGCCGATGCGTCGATCTCGACGGCGCCGGACCCGATCAGGATGGCGAAGTTGCTGCCAGGCGCCTGGACATCGCCGCGGATGTCGATGGACGCGCCACCCAGCGCCACCAGGCGGGTGCCGTCGTCGCCAATGCGCACCCCGGTGCGCAGCAGGAAGCCGTCTTCGGCCCCGACCTCGTCCACCTTGCCCTGGATGCTGAGGCTGGGCAGTGACCCGTCTCCGGCCGGCGCGCCGTCGGCCACACCCACGCGCAGCAGGCTGTTGCGGCCGATGTCCACGCCGCCGGCCAGCAGCACACCCGACTGGGCTGGCGGCGTGGACACGCTGCCGGAGATGCGCAGTTGCTCGCTGGCGGCCAGGCCGCTGTCGGACACCACCACGCCGTAGCGCTGGCCGCCGTCGCCGAACACCCCGGCATCGACCGTGCCGTGGATGCCGATGCGGCTGCCTTCGATCTGGCTGCCTTCGGCGATGCGCACGCCGGCGGTGCTGGTGAAGCCGACCAGGCTGTGGCCGTCGATCTGCACGCGGCCACTGCCGGCCCGCAGGGTGCTGCCCTTGATGGACACGCCGTCGTGCACGCTGGAACCCGAATGCGCCACCGCACCGGTGTGGCCTGCGCTGCAGCCAGCGGTCGGGCCGCAGGCAATGCTGGGGCCGCCCAGCGTGATGTCGCCCCCGGCGGTGGTGATCGACGACGAATGGATCTTGATGCCGCCGCCGTTGCTGCTGCCCTCGATCTGGCCCACGTTGCCCCCCAGGGCACCGGCCTGCAGGCTGACGCTGAGCGGCGCATTCAGCGTCTGGATGCTGGAGCCTTCCATCAGCACGCTGCCGGTGGCGTTCAGCGTCAGGCTCACCGGCTGGGTGGGCGCCACGTTCAGGAAGGCGCCGCTCAGCATGATGTCGCCGTTGCCTTCACTGTTGCCGCTGTTGCCGGTGGTGATGGTGACGTTGTTGTTGGCGTTCAGCGCCTGGCTGATGGTGAAGGTGCTCAGCGACGCGTTCTCGCTGGTGGTGCTGAAGTCGGGCCCGGCGCTGATGCCGACATCACCGTCGGTGCTGCTGCTGATGTAGAGGTCGTCGGGGTCGATCAGCCACTGGCCGGCGCGCCCCGCCGGCGCCGCGGTGTGCACCGCCTGCGGTCGCACGTCGATCCAGCCGCCCGAGGTCTCGATGAAGCCGCCGTCACCACCCAGGGCGCCGCCGCGCGCACTGAAGCTGCCGTAGGCGCGCGCCGTGCGGCTGCCCCACAGCACCACCAGGCCGCCGTGGCCGTTGACCAGGGCATCGGCGCGCAGCTGGGCGCCACGCGCCATGTGGGTGGCTTCGGCATTGCGCCAGGCCGGGTCGGCCCCGCGCAGGCCGCCACCCACCCGCACCGCACCGCCACCGGTGGCGCCGGAGGCATCGGCCACTGCGCCATCGAGCAGGCCCACCTGCCGGCCCAGCAGGCCGATGCTGCCGCCCATGCCGCTGCCGCCCAGCGCGCTGAGGCCGCCGCTGGCCAGCAGCGTGCCGGCACCGGCGTCCACCAGCACCTGGCCGCCGCTGCTGGCGCCATCGGCGCTGGTGCGGCTGCCTGCGGCCAGCGTGGCGCCCTGGCTGGCGCTGATCAGCACCTGCCCGCCGGCGCCGGTGCCCAGGCTGTCGGCCCGCACGATGCCCTGCTGGTTGACCAGCGCGGCCTGCAGGTCGATGCGCCCGCCGCTGGCCGACAGGCTGCCCAGGTTCAGCACCTCGCCCTGCGGTGCGCTGAGCTGCAGGCCCAGCCGCGGGGTGGCGGTGTCGACCAGGTCGACCTGGCCGCCGGCGGCCAGCACCACCTGGCCGTCGGGCGCCTCGATCAGGCCGTCATTGCGCACACCGCCGGCACCGCCGATCAGCAGCACGCGGCCGCCGCTGGTGCTGCGCAATTCACCCTGGTTGACCACGGCGGCGCTGAACGCGCCGTCGGCCGCACCACCACCCGCACCCCCCAGGCTGAAGCGCCCGGTGGCCAGGCCGGCGCGCCAGGCGTCGTCGTCCAGGCGCAGCGTGCTGGCCACCAGGCCGGCCACATCCACCCGCGCGCCAGCGCCGAACAGCACGCCATGGGGGTTGAGCAGCCACACCTGCCCGTTGCTCGACAGGCTGCCGAGGATGTGCGACGGGTTCTGGCCGACCACCCGGTTCAGCACCTTGCTGTTGGCCGACGGCTGCACGAAGCGCACCGCATCCTGCGCGCCGATGGAGAACTGCTGCCAGTTCAGCAACGCGCCGGCGCTGTTGGTGACGGTGAGCTGGCGGCCCTGGGTCTGCACCGTGGCCTGGCCCTGCACCACCTGCAGGCCGGCCGGCAGCACCGGCCCGGCAGCCTGCAGCGCACCACCGGCGCACAGGCTGGCCACGGCCAGGGCCAGCGGGCGCAAGGCCCGCAGGCGGGAGGGAACGGAACGGAAGGTTGCGGTCATGGTCTTGGTTCCGATCAGAAGCTGGCCGACAGCGCGACGTGGGCACGCCAGTCGCCACGGTTGGTGCTGATGGCGTCCTGCATGGCGCGGGCCACGTCGGCGCGCAACTGCACCGGGCCCCAGCCCAGGCGCAGGCCCACCCCCACCGATGCGGCACGGCAGGTGGCCGTGCCGGCCCGGCAGGCCAGGCCACCCTGGTTGTGCACCTCGCCGGCGTCGGCAAAGGCCAGCAGCCGCAGGTCGCCGGTGGTGGGCAGCCAGTCGGTGCCCAGGCGCGGGCTCAGCAGTTCCAGCGACAGCTGCCAGCCTGAATCGCCCGCCAGCTCGCGCTCTTCATAGCCGCGCACCGACAGCGCGCCGCCCACGCCGAACTGCTCACCCGACACCAGCGCGTCGCCGCTGTGCTGCAGGCTCAGGCGGGCGGCGACGCGGGCGTCGTCCAGCACCGGCATGCTGGCCTGCGCCCCGGCGCGCCAGATGGTGTAGCGCCGGGGCGCGCCGGGGCGCACCGCGTCGAAGTCGGCCTGCGCGCCATGCTGGCCGCCCAGCGCCAGGTTGTGGGTCACACCCAGGGTGAACAGCATCGGCGTGCTGCCGCCCTGCTGCGCCGCCCATTCCAGCGACAGCGGCTGCACCGACACGCTCTCGCCCGCTGCACCGCAGGCGCCGGCCGGCAGGCCGGCCACGCTGCAGTCATTGAGATAAGCACGGGTTTCCAGGCCGGTGGTCAGGCGCTGGTCGAACTCACCCAGGCGCGGCAGGTACCACACGGCGCGGGCCCCGGCGATGCGGCCGGCACCGGCAAAGCTCAGGTCGCCAGCCGCAATGGCCTGCGTGCCGCCGTCGACATTGGAATAGGCCGCGAACAGGTCGACCGCGGCACGCAGCCCCGGCAACGGCCAGCGGTAGCCCAGGCTGGCCACCTGCACCATGCTGGGCGCGGTGGGCGAGGTCTGCAGGTTGACGCTCAACGCGTCGTCATGGCCGGTCAGGTCGGCATGCTGCCAGCCCACGCCCAGGCGCAATTCACCGGTGCGGCTGTTGCCCGAGTTGTCGAGCGACGCGCTGAAGCGGTGCACCGGCTGCTCGTCCACCTTCACCGTGGCCTGCACCTCGCCCGGCGCGGCGCCGGGCCCCAGCAGCACGGCCATGCTGCGGCCGGGGTTCTCGTTGGCGATCTGCAGTTCGGCGTCGATGCGGCGCACCCGCGGGGTGGCACCCTCCACCAGCGACGGCAGCGCAGCGCGCACGCGGGCGGCGCTCAGGCGCTGGTTGCCCTGCACCTGCACCTGGCCCACCTTGCCTTCCACCACGTTCAGCGTGACCACCCCGTCAGCCACCGGCTGCGGCGGCAGGTACACCACCACCGCCGCCCAGCCCGCCTGCCCGTACAGCGCCTGCACCGCCTGCGCGGCCTTCTGCAGATCGGCCAGCGTGCGGGCGCCGGTGTGGGGCGCCAGCGCGGCCTGCACCGCGGCCGCGTCGATCAGCGTGTTGCCCTGCACCTGGAAGCGGCGCACCTGCACCTGCTCGGCGGCGCCCTGGCCCCATGCCAACGGGCTGGCCATGCCCAGGGCGCAGGCCATGGCCCAGGCCAATGCGTGCCCGCGTCGCGGCCGTGCCGCAGGTTGGGTCAAGTTCATGGATCCTCCTCAGGCTGACAGCGGGGCCGGGTGTCGCCAACCCCGCAACCCGAACCATGCCATGTTGCCCGCCGCCTGCCCAGCCGCCCATCCCGATGTCCACCCAAATGGAGAGATGCGGCATGGGCGCCACAATCCGGCCACGCCACGCCCGCCGACCCGGCCCGCCCAACAGACCGATTGCCACGCCATGCTGCAACGCCTGCTTCTCACCGTCCTGCTGGCCACCACCGCCTGGGCCCTGCCCGCCCGGGCCCAGATCCTGATCGGCCAGACCGCCGGGCACACGGGTGCGGTGGCCGCCACGGTGAAGGAGGCGACGGCCGGCGCCCGGCTGCTGTTCGACGCGCTGAACGCGCGCGGCGGCATCGGCGGACAGAAGCTGGAACTGGTGGTGATGGACGACGGCTTCGACCCCCAGCGTGCGGCCGACAACGCGAAGGCGCTGATCGACCGTGGCGTGGTGTCGCTGTTTCTCACGCGCGGCACCCCTCACAACCAGAAGATCATGCCGCTGCTGACCGAGTTCAAGGTGCCGCTGGTGGGCCCCAGCACCGGCGCCATGGTGCTGCACGAGCCGGTGCACCCCTGGCTGTTCAATGTGCGCGCCACCTACCAGCGCGAGGCCGAGCGCAGCATCAAGCACCTGCTGACCACCGGCGTGGCCCGCATCGCCCTGGTGCAGGTGGACGACAGCTTCGGCCAGGACGCCGCGGCCGGCGCGCTGCGCGGCTTTGGCGCCGGCCTGAAGCCGGTGGTGCATGACACCTACGACCGCGCCAAGCCCCAGTTCGACACCATCGTGCAGCGCCTGGTGGCTGCCGACGCGCAGGCGGTGATGTTCATCGGCTCGGGCACGGCGGTGGTCGACGGCGTGCGGGCCTTGCGCGCCGCCGGCTCGCGCGCGCAGCTGCTGACGCTGAGCAACAACGCGTCGTCGGGCTTCATCAAGGCGCTGGGCGAGCATGCACGCGGTGTGGTGGTCAGCCAGGTGCTGCCCGGCGAGCGGTCGCAGGGTGTGCCGCTGGTCAAGGAGGCGCACGACCTGGCGCGCGCCCGCGGCGCCGGCGCCCCCGAAATCACCCCGGCCCTGCTGGAAGGCTTTGCCAGCGCCAAGGTGCTGGCCGAGGGCTTGCGCCGCGCCGCCGCCAGCGGGGCACTGAACCGCGCCGGCCTGCAGCGTGCGCTGGAAAGCCTGAAGAACTACGACCTGGGCGGCCTGGACCTGACCTTCGGCCCGAATGACCACACCGGCCTGGAATACGCCGACCTGTCGATCATCGGGGCCGACGGCCGCTTCCGGCGGTGAGTGCCGCCATGACAACGGCGGTGCGCAGCGACAGCGCCCCGGCGCTGTCGCTGCATGGCCTGCGCTACCGCTGGCCCGGCGCGCCGGCCGACACCATCGCCATCGACAACCTGCAGCTGGCGCCGGGTGACAGCGTGTTCCTGCGCGGGCCCAGCGGCTGCGGCAAGAGCACGCTGCTGAGCCTGTGCGCCGGCGTGCTGCTGCCACAGGCCGGCGCGGTGCAGTTGCTGGGCCAGGCCTGGCAGGGCCTGGGCGCCAGCGCGCGCGACCGCCACCGCGCCGACCACCTCGGCTACATCTTCCAGCAGTTCAACCTGCTGCCCTACCTCAGCGTGCTGGACAACGTGCGCCTGCCGCTGCGTTTCTCGGCCCGCCGGGCGCAGCGCGCCGGCCCGCAGGCGGCCGAAGACCTGCTGGCCCGCACCGAGCTGCCGCGCGCGCTGTGGGCGGCGCCGGCCGGCACGCTGTCGGTGGGCCAGCAACAGCGGGTGGCGGCGGCGCGGGCGCTGATCGGCGCGCCGGCGGTGGTGATCGCCGACGAGCCCACGTCGGCCCTGGACGAAGCCCTGCGCGAGGCCTTCATGGCCCTGCTGCTCGACAGCTGCGCCGCCGCCGGCAGCGCGCTGCTGTTCGTCAGCCACGATGCGCGGCTGGCCCAGCGCTTTGCGCGGGTGGTCGACCTGCCGGCCATCAACCACGCCGCAAGGGCGGCCGCATGACGGCGTTGCTGCATCTCGCTGCGCGCAGCGCCTGGAACCGCCGCTTCGTGCTGGCGCTGGTGGTGCTGTCGATCGCGCTGAGCA
>JAGOBT010000118.1 GCA_017999135.1 Burkholderiaceae bacterium | reverse complement strand
CAACCTGCACCCGCTGATCCTGTTCGACGCCAACGATCCCGACCAGCTGCACCGCTGCGAGCTGTTCGGCGCCGACATCCTGGAAACCAGCGTGGCGCTGGGCGGCACCGTCACCGGCGAGCATGGTGTGGGCGTAGAGAAGCTGAGCAGCATGTGCGTGCAGTTCAGCCCCGAGGAGCGCGAGCAGATGTTCGCAGTCAAGCGCGCCTTCGACGCCGCCGGCACGCTGAACCCGGGCAAGGTGATCCCGACGCTGCACCGCTGCGCCGAATATGGCCGCATGCATGTCAAGAAGGGGCTGCTGCCCTTCCCCGAGCTGGAGCGGTTCTGATGAGCTGGGCCCACCCCCTACGGCCTTTGGCCACCCCCTCGAGGGGGCAACGCCAGCAGCCCGGCACAGCCGGCTCTGCGGCGTTCGCCTGGTTCTGCGATTGCTGCGCGTCGACCGTGGCCCACGTCCATGACTGATGCCGCGTTGCAGTCCCTGATCGACCAGGTGCGCGCCGCCCGCGCCGACAAGACGCCGCTGGCCATCACCGGCGGCGGCACCAAGGCCTTCTACGGCGGGCCGGTGCAGGGCACGCCGCTGGATGTGCGGCCGCTGGCTGGCATCAGCAGCTACGAGCCCAGCGAGCTGGTCGTCACCGTGCGCGCCGGCACGCCGCTGGCCACGCTGGAGGCGGCGCTGGCCGAACAAGGCCAGTGCCTGCCGTTCGAGCCGCCGCGCTTCGGGCCCACGTCCACCGTCGGCGGCATGGTGGCCGCCGGGCTGGCCGGGCCGGCGCGGGCCGCCGTGGGCGGCGTGCGTGATTACGTGCTGGGCGCCACCCTGCTCAATGGCAAGGCCGAGGTGCTGAGCTTCGGCGGCCAGGTGATGAAGAACGTGGCCGGCTACGACGTGTCGCGCCTGCTGGCCGGCAGCCTGGGCGTGCTGGGCGTGGTGTGCGAAGTCAGCCTGAAGGTGCTGCCGGTGCCGGTGGCCAGCGCCACGCTGCGCTTCGAGCTGGACCAGGCGGCGGCGCTGAAGCAGCTCAACACCTGGGGCGGCCAGCCGCTGCCGGTGCATGCCAGCGCCTGGTGGGACGGCATGCTGGTGCTGCGGCTGTGTGGCGCCGCGGCCGCGGTGCAGTCGGCCCGGCGGCGGCTGGGTGGCGAGCCGGTGGACGACGCACTGGCCGCCGCCTTCTGGCAGGGCCTGCGCGACCAGACCGACGAGTTCTTCGTCGGCGCGCACAAGGCGGTGGATGCCGGCGCCACGCTGTGGCGGCTGTCGGTGCCGCAGACCGCGCCGGCGCTGGCCCTGCCGGGCGAGCAATTGCTGGAATGGGGCGGCGGCCAGCGCTGGGTGGTGACCACCGCCGCCGCGGCCACGCTGCGCGAAGCGGCGGCGGGGGTCGGTGGCCATGCCAGCGCCTTCCGTGGTGGTGCGGCCCACGATGCGTTTGCGCCGCTCACCACGCCGCTGATGCGCATCCACCAGGGCCTGAAGGACGCCTTCGACCCCGACCGCATCTTCAACCCCGGCCGGTTGTATCCGGGGCTGTGATCTTGACCGCCGCACACGCCGCCACGCCCGGGCTGGCCACCCCGGACAGCATGGCGCACTACTACCGGCAGCGCGCCGCCACCTACGAGCGGGTGTACGCCAAGCCCGAGCGCCAGGCCGACCTGCGCGCGATGGAGTCCTGGCTGCCCGCCCACTTTGCCGGCCGCCGGGTGCTGGAGATCGCCACTGGCACCGGCTGGTGGACACCGCACGGTGCTGCCCGGGCCGCGCACTGGCGCGCCACCGACCTGAACCCCGAGACCCTGGCCTTGGCACGGGCCAAGCCGGCCATGCCGGCCTGCGTGCAGTTCCAGACCGTGGACGCCTACAGCCTGGCCGAACTCGGCGGCGAGACTTTCGACGCCGCCTTCGCCGGCTGCTGGTGGAGCCACGTGCCGCTGGCCCGCCTGCCCGGCTGGCTGGACACCTTGCACGCCCGGCTGCAGCCCGGCGCCGTGGTGGTGCTGCTGGACAACAGCTTCGTGCCCGCCAGCAGCACGCCCATCAGCCGCACCGATGCCGACGGCAACACCTACCAGCAGCGCCACCTGGACGACGGCAGCACGCACGAGGTGCTGAAGAACTTTCCCACGCCCGACCAGGCCATGGCAGTGCTGGGCCCGCGGGCGCGCGGTGCGCAGTGGCTGGACTGGACCCACTACTGGGCCTTGCGCTACACGCTGGCATGACACTGCTGCACGGCCTGGCCATCCTGCTGCTGTGCCAATCGGCCGGCGAGGCCGCGGTGCGCCTGCTGCACCTACCGCTGCCCGGCCCGGTGCTGGGCCTGCTGCTGCTGATGGTGGCGCTGGGCTGGCAGCGCCTGCGCGCACCCGCAGGCCAGGCCGCCGATGCCTTGCTGCAGCACCTGTCGCTGCTGTTCGTGCCGGTGGGCGTGGGCGTGATGACGCACCTGGCGCTGATCGGCCAGCATGGCCTGCGCATGGCCGCTGCGCTGGTGCTGTCGACCTGGATCGGCCTGGCGGTGACCGCCGGCATGCTGCACTGGCTGCTGCCGGCCCAGACCGACACCGACAGTGAGGCCGCACCATGACAGCCACCCCGGCGATGGCCGATTTCGTGCAGCTGTGGGTCTACCTGTCGGCCACGCCGCTGTTCGGCCTGACGGCCACCCTGAGCGTGTACCTGGCGGCCCATGCTGCCTACCGGCGGCTGGACCACGCCCCCTGGGCCAACCCGGTGCTGTGGACGGTGGTGGTGCTGGCCAGCCTGCTGCTGGCCACCGCCACGCCGTACCCCAGCTACTTCTCCGGCGCGCAGTTCATCCACTTTCTGCTGGGCCCGGCGGTGGTGGCGCTGGGCTGGCCGCTGTGGCAGCGCCGCGCCCAGCTGCGCCAGCGCGGCCCGGCCCTGCTGGCCGCGGCGCTGTCCGGCGGCGCGGCGGCCAGCGCCAGCGCGGTGGCCATCGGCTGGGCGCTGGGCCTGCCGGCCGACGTGCTGGCCTCGCTGGCACCGAAGTCGACCACCGCCCCGGTGGCCATGGGCATTGCCGAGCAACTGGGCGGCATCCCGGCGCTGGCCGCGGTGCTGGCGGTGCTGACCGGCCTGGTGGGCGCCATCAGCGGCAAGTACCTGTTCGACCTGCTGCGCATCCGCCGGCCGCTGGTGCGCGGCTTTGCGCTGGGCACGGCCAGCCACGGCATCGGCGCGGCCCGCGCCATGCAGGTGCACCCCGACGCCGGCGCCTACGCCGGCCTGGCGCTGGGTCTGCAGGCCGTGCTGGCGGCGCTGCTGATGCCGCTGCTGGCCAGCTGGCTGGCCTGACCGATTCAACACCCCCCGACAACACGCCCCCGCGATGCAAACCAACCTGGCCCCTGAATTCCAAGGCACGCCCGACGGCGAGGCGGCCGAGGCCATCCTGCGCAAGTGCGTGCACTGCGGCTTCTGCACCGCCACCTGCCCCACCTACCAGCTGCTGGGCGACGAGCTGGACGGCCCGCGCGGCCGCATCTACCTGATGAAGCAGGTGCTCGAAGGCGCCACGCCCACCCGCAGCACGCAGCAGCACCTGGACCGCTGCCTCACCTGCCGCAATTGCGAAAGCACCTGCCCCAGCGGCGTGGACTACGGCCACCTGGTCGACATCGGCCGCAAGATCGTCGAGGCCAAGGTGCCGCGCCCTGCCGGTGAACGTGCGGTGCGCTGGCTGCTGAAGGAAGGCCTGACATCCCCGCTGCTGGGCCCGGCCATGGCCATGGGCAAGCTGGTGCGCCCGCTGCTGCCCGGCACGCTGAAGGACAAGGTGCCCGGCGCCCGCCACCCACGCGCCGGCCAGTGGCCGAAGAAGGAACGCAACCGCAAGGTGCTGATGCTGGCCGGCTGCGTGCAACCGGCGATGCTGCCCAACATCAACGCCGCCACCGCCCGCGTGCTGGACGCCATCGGCATCCAGACCGTGGTGGCCGACAAGGCCGGCTGCTGCGGCGCGCTGCGCACCCACCTGAACGACCACGCCGGCGGCCTGGACGACATGCGCCGCAACATCGACGCCTGGTGGCCGCTGGTGAGTGCCGGCACGGTCGAAGCCATCGTGATGAACGCCAGCGGCTGCGGCGTGCAGGTCAAGGACTACGGCCACGCGCTGGCCGGGGATGCCGCCTACGCCGAGAAGGCTGCGCGCATCAGCAGCATGACGCGTGACCTGAGCGAGCTGCTGCCCGAGATCGTGTCGGTGCTGAAACCGCGCATGGCCGATGTGCAGCCTGGCAGCCTGGCCTTCCACCCACCCTGCACCTTGCAGCACGGCCAGCAGCTGCGCGGCGGGGTCGAGCAGGGCCTGCGGGCGCTGGGCTTCGACGTGGCGGTGGCCCTGAACGAGCCGCACCTGTGCTGCGGCTCGGCCGGCACCTACAGCGTGCTGCAGCCCGAACTGAGCCACCAGCTGCGCGACCGCAAGCTGGGCCACCTGGCCGAGTTGCAGCCCACGGCCATCGTGTCGGCCAACGTCGGCTGCATCCAGCACCTGCAGAGCGGCACCAGCACGCCGGTCAAGCACTGGGTGGAAGCGCTGGACGAAGCACTGCACCCGGCCAGCTGAGCCCCGGGTCGGCCGAGGGCGGGCTGCACCGCCACCCCGCGTGACGCCGGCGTGACGCGGGCCAGCTACAAAGGCACCCAGACGACACGACCACTGGAGGGTGCCAACATCGCTGCCGCCATGCCTGGACTGACCCTGCATCTGCACGGCACGGCCCGCGTCGTCAGCGCCGACGGCCGCGAGCTGGTGCTGGAACGCCGCGCCGCCGCGCTGTGCGCACTGGTGGCGCTGGAACCCGGCTTCGCGCGGGAACGCGCCGCCGGCTGGCTGTGGCCCGACTCGTCGGACCCGCGGCGCAACCTGCGTCAGCAACTGCTGCGCTTCAGGCAGCAGTGCGGCCAGCCCGTGCTGGACGGCGACGAACGCCTGCGCCTGGCCGCCGGCGTGGTCCTGGGCGCCGCCAGCGGGCCGCTGCTGCAGGGCCTGGACTACCCCGAGAGCGCCGACCTGGCCGCCTGGCTGGATGCGCGCCGCCAGGCCGCCGCCCTGCAGCAGACCCAGGCGCTGCGCGACGCGCTGGCCGCGGCCGAGGCCGCCGGCGACCTGGACAGCGCACTGGCCACGGCCACCCGGTATGCCGCTGCCGACCCCGACAGCGAGGCCGCTGCGCGTGAACAGATGCGCCTGCACTACCTGCGTGGCGAACCGGCGGCCGGCCTGGCGGTGTTCGACCGCCTGCGCGCCCGGCTGGAGGCCGGCTACGGCAGCACACCCGCTGCCGCCACGCTGACACTGGCCGACACCCTGCGCCGCGGCGCCTTGCCGGCCAGGCCGGCGGGCCCGGTGCCGGCCAGTCTGCCGCTGGCCTTGCAGCGCCCACCGCTGCTGGCCGGCCGCGAGGCCGAACGCGCCGCCGTGCAGCGGGCCTGGGCCGATGGGCGCGTGGCCCTGGTCGAAGGCGAAGCCGGGATGGGCAAGAGCCGGCTGCTGGCCGAACTGGCCGGCAGCGCCCACATGTTGCTGGCGGCGGGCCGGCCGGGCGACAGCGGCGCGCCGTATGCCACGCTGTCGCGCCTGCTGGCACCGCTGTGGCGCCGCCCGGCAGGCGGGCTCGGTGCGCCGGCCCAGGCTGCGCTGGCGCACCTGGCGCCCAGCGCCAGCCCGGCAACGGACACGTCGGCGCTGCGGCCGGGCGCGCTGCTGGCGGCGGTGGATGCACTGCTGGCGGCGCATGGCGTGCACACCATCGTGCTCGACGACCTGCACTTTGCCGACGCCGCCACGCTGGAACTGGCCGCCGGCCTGGCCGCCGGCACCGTGCCAGCGCGCCGCTGGCTGCTGGCGCAGCGCCCGGCCGAGGCACCGCCGGCAGCGCAGGCGCTGCGTGACGGCCTGGTTGAGCTGCAGCGGCTGGAAGTGGTCACGCTGACGCCGCTGACCGAGACCGCCGCGGCCACGCTGGTCGACACGCTGACCATCGACGGGCTGGACGGCGCCACCATCGCCCCGGCGCTGGTGCGCCACACCGGCGGCAACCCGCTGTACTTGCTGGAGACCCTGAAGCAGGGCCTGCAGGATGGGAGCCTGGCACGCGGCCAGCTGCCGCGGCCGGGCTCGGTCGGCGCGTTGATCGCGCGGCGCCTGCAACGCCTGAGCGAACCCGCGATGACGCTGGCCCGCGTGGCGGCCATCGCGGGCGTCGACTTCTGCATCGAGCTGGCCGAAGCCGCCACCGGCCACAGCGCCGTGCAGCTGGCCGGCCCCTGGGGCGAGTTGCAGGCCGCGCAGGTGCTGCGCGACGAAGCCTTTGCCCATGACCTGGTGGCCGACGCCGCGCGCCGCAGCGTGCCACCGGTGGTGGCGCGCCGGGTGCATGCCCAGTGCGCCGGCTGGCTGGCCGCGCGCGGCGCCGAGCCGGCGCGCGTGGCAGCCCACTGGCTGCAGGGCGGCGTGCCGGCCAAGGCGGGTGATGCCTTCATGGCAGCGGCCCAGCGCGCCGAACGCGCCGCGCGCCTGGGCGAAGAGGCCGCCCTGTGTGCCCAGGCCGCCGATGCCTATGCCGCCGCCGGCCTGGACGACGCCTGCTTCCAGGCCCGCAGCCAGCGGGTGCGCGCCCTGCAGCATGCCGACTTCGGCGACCAGGCGCTGGCCGAGTGCCAGGTGCTGGCCGACACCGCCCGCACCGACGCACAGCGCGTGCAGGCCATGGCCGCGCAATGCGGCCTGCTGACCGAACGCGGCGAGCCCGAGGCCGCCATCGCGGTGGGCCAGGCCGCGCTGGCGCTGGCTGGGGGCGACAGCGCCGGGCAGGTGCGCATCGCCTGCCACCTGGCCACGGCGCTGTGCCGCCTGGGCCGTGCCGACGAAGCGCTGGCCGGGCTGCTGCCGCTGCGTGACTGGGTCGACACCCAGGCCGACGACGCGCTGCGCATGCTGTGGCATGGCGACTGGGCGGCCACGCTGGGCCACCGCGGCCGCCGGCGTGAAGCGGTGGCAGCCTATGACATGGCCCGCGCTGCGGCCCGCCGCGCCGGCCTGCGCGACGCCGAAGGCCGGCTGCTGCTGAACTGCGCCGTCACGCTGCGCCAGGGCGGCCACTTCGACCGCGCGGTGGCCCTGGGTGCCGAGGGTCGCGCCCTGTCGGGCAACGACCTGGGCGACGGCCAGGGCGCGCCGATCGACCGCCTGGTGGTGGCCCGCGACGAGGCCGAGACCGGCCGCTTCGACACCGCCCTGGCGGCGCTGGAAGACCTGCTGCCGCAGTTCCAGCGCAGCGGCGCCGGTTTCTGGCTGCAGGCCACGCGCCTGGTGCTGGTGCGGCTGTGGCTGGACCTGGGCCAGCCCGCGCGCGCGGTGCCGCTGCTGCGGGATCCGCCCGCCGACCTGCCGCCCTGGATGCAGGCCGACCGCCTGCTGCTGCAGGCCGACCTGGCGCGGCTGCTGCAGCAACCCGCCCCAGACGGCGCAGTGCCGGCGGCACTGGCGCTGGCCGCCAGCGACCCCGCCCGCGGCCCGCTACTGCGGGTGCGCGCGCTGCGGCATGCGCCACTGCCGGTGCGGCAGGCGCAGGCCGCCGTGCTGGCCCCGCTGCTGTGCGAGACCGAGCGCTTCGGCGCGCTGATGGGCATGCAGGTGCACCTGGCCGAGGCCGCGCTGGCGGCTGGCGAAACCGACGCTGCGGCGGATGCTGCCGCCCAGGTGCTGGCGCTGTTCGACGACGGTTGCGCGCCCGACTCCATGTACCGCGCCGAAGCCTGGTGGGTGGCCCACCGTGCGCTGGCTGCCGCCGGCCACACCGGCCAGGCCGCCGCCGCGCTGCAGCAGGGCACCGGCTGGGTCATGCAGCAGGCGCTGCCCCATGTGCCGCCACCGTTCATCGACAGCTTCCTGCACCGCAACCCGGTCAACCGGGCGCTGCTGGCGGCAGCAGGCAACACGCGGGCCTGACGGCGCGGCCGACTGCGGAGAGTCTTTTCCAAACGAGGTATGAGCCTGGAGAGGCCTGACCTCGGGGACGCGCGGGGCGTCGATCCGTTGTAGGAGCGGACAGTTTATTTGGGGGGTCTTTCGACCTGATTGATTTCTCAATCCCA
>JAGOBT010000117.1 GCA_017999135.1 Burkholderiaceae bacterium | reverse complement strand
CGAACACCTGGCGCGCCAGCACGCCGCCCACCACCAGGGCGGCCACCGCGGCCAGCAGGCCGGCCAGCGCGCCCACGCCCAGCAGCTCGGCCCGCTGCACCTGGCGCAGCAGGCGGCTGCCGGCGCCCACCGCACGCATCACCGCGTATTCACGCGCCCGGCTCTCGCGGGTGGCGCTGACGGCGGCAAACAGCACCACCAGGCCAGCGGCCAGGGTGAAGCCGAAGAGAAACTCCACCGCGCGGATCACCTGGTCCAGCACCTTCTGCACCTGCGCCAGGCTGGCCGACAGGTCGACATTGGTCAGGTTGGGAAACTGCCGCGCCAGCGCCCGGTCGAAGCCCGGCGTGTCGGGCGCGCGGAAGGCGCTGATGTAGCTCAAAGGCACGTCGTCCATGCGCGACTGCGGGAACATCACGAAGAAGTTCACCCGCATCGACCCCCAATCCACCTTGCGCAGGCTGGTGACGCGGCCCCTCTTCTGGATGCCGGCGATGTCGAAGGTGAGCGTGTCGCCCAGCTTCAGCCCCAGCGTGGTGGCCAGGCCGTCTTCCACGCTCAGGCCGTCGGCTTCATCCGGCACCCAGGCGCCGGCAGCCAGCAGGTTGTGCGCCGGCAGCTGCGCGGCATGGCTCAGGTTGAACTCGCGCTCGACCAGGCGCTGGGCGCGGTCGTCGGTGTAGCGGCCAGGTGCCACCGCGGTGCCGTTGATGGACAGCAGGCGGCCACGGATCATCGGGTACCAGTCGTAGCGGGCCACGCCGGCCGCCTTCAGCGTGGCCTGGAAGGCCTCGCCCTGCTCGGGCTGCAGGTTGATGACGAAGCGGTTGGGCGCGTCGGCCGGGGTGGCGGCACGCCAGGCGCTGATCAGGTCGGTGCGCAGCAGCACCAGCAGCATCAGCGCCAGCAGGCCCACGGCCAGCGCCGACACCTGCAGCACCACCAGCGCCGGCCGTGCGGCCAGCTGGCGCGTGGCCAGGCCCAGCCAGCGCGCTGCGCCAGCCTGCGGCACCAGCCGCCGCAGCAGCCACACCGCCCCCCAGGCCAGCACCGCGAACACCGCCACCGCCGCGGCAAACCCACCCACCGCCAGCAGGCCCATGCGCAGATCGGACGACGCCGCCACCAGCAGCGCCGCAAAGCCTGCCGTGCCGGCGATCAGCACGCCAGCCGAGGCCGCGCGCGGCTGGCCCAGGTCACGCCGGATCACCCGCAGCGGCGGCACCCGCGCCAGCTGCAGCACCGGCGGCAGGCCGAAGGCCACCAGCAGCGTCATGCCCACGCCCAGGCCGAACAGCGCCGGCATGGCGGTGGCCGGCGGCAGTTGCGCATCCAGCAGGCCCGACAGCAAACTGACGAAGACGAAGTGCACCGCAAAGCCCAGCGCCACACCGCCCACGCTGGCGATCAGCCCGACCACGCCCAGCGACAGCGCATAGGCCCCGGCCATCGCCCGCTGCGGCGTGCCCAGCACGCGCAGCATGGCGCAGTCGTCCAGGTGGCGCTGGGCGTAGTCGCGCGCGGCGATGGCCACCGCCACCGCGGCCAGCAGCGCCGCCAGCAGCGCCACCAGGTTCAGGAAGCGCTTGGCCCGGTCCAGCGTCTGCTGCATCTCGGGCCGGCCGCTCTGCAGCGATTCGGTGCGCACGCCGCGCAGCTTGTTGTCGGCCACCTGGGCATCAGCCCAGCGCAGGAACTCGCGCACGCCGGTGTCGGCGGCGCCACGGTTGCCGTTGCCGGCCACCATCAGCCGGTAAGTGACGCGGCTGGCCGGCTGGATCAGGCCGGTGGCGGCCAGGTCGGTGTCGCGCATCAGCACCCGGGGCGAGAAGCCGAGGAAGCCGCTGCCGCGGTCGGGTTCCTGCACCACCAGGCGGGTGATGGTGAAACGTTGGTCGCCCAGCAGCAGGCTGTCGCCCAGGTGGATCTGCAGCGTGTCCAGCACGCCGGCTTCCACCCACACCGTGCCAGGCTCGGGCGCAGCGGCCACCGTCAGCACCGGGCCGTCGGCGCGGTCGCGCAGGCGCAACTGGCCGCGCAGCGGGTAGCCGGTGCTCACCGCCTTCACCGACACCAGGCGCGCCTCGCCGCCCTGTTCGTCCAGCGCCCGCGCCATGCTCGGAAAGCTGGTGGTGGTGGCCTGCAGCAGGCCCAGCGCCCGGGCCCGCTCGGCAAAGGCCGGCGGCGGCGGCTTGTCGCTGGCCACCACCGCGTCGCCGCCCAGCAGCGCGCCGGCATCACGCGCCAGCGCCGCTTCCAGCCGGCTGGCAAAGAAGCCCACCGCCGTCAGCGCGGCCACGGCCAGCATCACCGCCACCATCAGCAGGCGCAGTTCACCAGCGCGGAAGTCACGCCAGCCCTGGCGCCAGGCCAGGCCGGCCACCGAGATGTTCAAGGCATGGGGGTGCATGGCGCGCACGGTACACCAGCCGCTGCACCCGCTTGCGGCAGCGCAGCAAAGGCCCGCCACCCCCAGCCGGTTTGAACCCGGCATGCAGCGGCGGTGAACCCCGGCGGCCCGTGGCACTGCTGTAATGGGTTCCATGGACACCACCACGCTCCCCATGGCCCCGGTCTTCCTGTCCCACGGCTCGCCGATGACGGCGCTGGAGCCGGGCGAGGTCGGCCCGTTCTGGCAAAGGCTGGGCGCCGCATTCGACGCCGGCACCCGGCCGCGCGCCATCCTGGCCATCTCGGCCCATTCGTTGGCGCGCGAGCCGCTGCTGATGGCCGCCGCGCAGCACACCACGGTGCACGATTTCGGCGGCTTCCCCGAGCCGTTGTACCGCCTGCGCTATGACGCGCCCGGCGCGCCGGCGCTGGCGCAGCAGGTGGCCGGCCTGCTGCAGGCCGCCGGCCTGCCGGTGCACCTGGCCGACGAAGGTGGGCTGGACCACGGCATCTGGGCGCCACTGCGCTTCGTCTGGCCCGAGGCCGACATCCCGGTGCTGCCGCTCGCCTTTCCGCCGACCTGGAGCCCGGCCAGGCTGCTGGCACTGGGCCAGGCGCTGGCGCCGCTGACGCAGCAGGGCGTGCTGGTCTACGGCAGCGGCAGCATCACCCACAACCTGCGCATGCTGTTCGGCGGCGGCCCGATGCCGGCGCTGCTGGCGCCCGAGATTCCGCAGAGTGCAGCCTTCCGCACCTGGTTTGCCGAGCGCAGTGCCCAGGCGGACTGGCCGGCCCTGGCCGACTACCGCCAGCAGGCGCCGCACGCGGTGCTGATGCACCCCACCGACGAGCACCTGCTGCCGTTCTACGTGGCCGCCGGTGCGGCGGGTGCGCAGCCAGTGGGCCTGCGCCTGCACGACAGCATCACCTACGGTTGCCTGGGCATGGACGCCTATGCCTTCGGCGACGGCGCCGCATCCCTCGCCCAGCGGGTGGCCGCCACGCCGGTGCGCGCCTGAGGCGATAGATTGGCGGCATGAGCCCCGCCCTTCTCCATCTGCGCACCCCCCGCCTGCTGCTGCTGGCGCCCGACGCCACGCCCGGCAGCCCGCAGGTGGATGCGGTGGCAGATTTCTACCGCCGCAACGCCGCCCACTTCGCACCCTGGGATCCGCCGCTGCCGGCCGACCATGCCGCGCCCGAGCGCATCGCCCAGGCCCTGGCCGACGGCGCCGAGGCCTTTGCCACCGGCCGGTCGCTGCGCTGGTGGCTGCAACTGGCCGACGTACCCGGCCGCGTGGTGGGCCAGGTGCACCTGTCCAGCCTGGTGCGCGGCGCCTTCCAGAGCTGTAACCTGGGCTACGCGCTGGATGCCGGCTGCCAGGGCCGGGGCCTGATGCACGAGGCATTGCGGGCCATCGTCGACGAGGCCTTCTCGCCCCGCCTGAACCTGCACCGCATCCAGGCCGGCGTGCGGCCCGAGAACCACCGCAGCCTGGCGGTGCTGGCACGCCTGGGCTTTGCCGAGATCGGCCTGGCGCGCGCTTACCTGTTCATCGACGGCGCCTGGCGCGACCACCGCCTGTTCGACCTGACCAACCCCAGCTTCGTGCAGCAGGCAGACTGGTGAGGCTCAGCGCGCCGCAGACACGCGGCCGACCACGCCCTGCACCAGCCAGTCCATGCGGCTGATGCCGGCATCGTCCAGCGCGCCGCTGGCCAGGCGCACCCGGCCAGTGTTGTCCACCAGCGGTGCTGCAAACGGCAGCAACTTCCCCGCCATCAGCGCCTGCTGGCGCTGCGCCAGGCCGGCCTTCACATCGGCTGGCAGTGCGGGGCTCACCGCGCTCAACTGCACCAGGCCGTCGGCCATGCCACCCCACACCGGCTTGTTCGACCAGCGCCCGTCCAGCACCGACTGCACCACCCGGGTGTAGTGGCCACCCCAGTGGTGGGTGACGGACGCCAGCTGCGCCTTGGGCGCAAAGCGCGCCATGTCGCCCTGGTAGGCCAGCAGCAGCACGCCCTTCTCCTCGGCCACCTGCGGCACGGCGGGTGATCCGCTGTGGTTGGTCAGCACGTCGGCGCCCTGGTTGACCAGGGTGAGCGCGGCCTCGCGCTCGCGCGGGGGGTCGAACCAGGCGTTCAGCCACACCACCCGCACCTCGGCCTTCGGGTTGGCCGCGCGCATGCCCAGGGTGAAGGCGTTGATGCCCTGCACCACCTCGGGCACCGGGAAGCCGGCCACGTAGCCGGCCACGCCGGCTTGGCTCTGCCGCCCGGCCAACCAGCCGGCCAGCCAGCGCGCCTCGTAGTAGCGGGCGTTGTAGGTGTTGAGGTTGGCTGCGGTCTTGTAGCCGCCGGCATGCTCGAACTTCACCGCCGGAAAGTCGGCCGCCACGCGCAATGCCGGCTCCAGGTAGCCGAAGCTGGTGGCAAAGATCAGCCCGCAACCCTGGGTGGCCAGGTCGCGCATCACGCGCTCGCTGTCGGGGCCCTCGGGCACCGCTTCCACGGTGCGGGTGCGCACCCGGGCGCCCAGCAGCTGCTCCATCGCCAGGCGGCCCTGGTCATGCTGGTAGGTCCAGCCGGCCTGGCCGACCGGGCTGACGTGCACGAAGCAGGCCTGCAGCGGTGCGGCCGGCTGGGCCTGGCTGGTGGGGTGGATGGCTGCAGACAGTGCAGCGGCTGCCAGCGCGCCGGCGGCGGCGCGCGAGAGGTTTTTTGGCATGGTTGTCCTCGACATGGCCCCGGGAAATGGAAACGCCGGCTTCGGGGGCACGAAGCCGGCGTTGGAGGCAGGATTCTCGCCGATGTCAGCCGGCCGGCGCCTCGCCCTCGGCAGGCGGCAGCAGGGTGATGCGCACCCCGGTCAGCGCCACCACCTGGCCGGCACGCAGCTTGGCGGTCTTGCGCAACTCGTCGCGGCCGTCCACCTGCACCCGGCCTTCGGCCACCATGGTCTTGGCCGCGCCGCCGCTGGGCGCCATGCCGGTGGCCTTGAGCAGGCGGTCGAGGGTGATGAACTCGCCGCGCAGTTCAAACGAAAGGGTCTGCATCGGGTGCCATGGCAAAAGCGCGGATTGTCGGCGGTCTGCCCGCAGAATGTGGCGCCTGCAAACCTGCCTCACTCGTCATGCACCGCGTCGGCACTGTCCAGCGTTTTGATCCAGACCGGGGCTTCGGCTTTCTGCACAGCCCGCAATCGTCTGCCGATGTCTTCTTCCACGTGCGTGACTTCGACCGCCGCCACGGCCCGCCCACCGTGGGCATGGCCGTGGCATTCGAAGAGATCCACGTCGGTGCCAAGGGGCCGCGCGCGATGGCGGTGCGCCCGGTCGACCTGGCCCCGGCCAGCGGGCCATCGCGCCCACCGCGGCCGGCGCACCTGCCAGTGGCGCCACCCGCGCGCGACAGGCGCAGCGCGCCAGGTGCGCCCAGTGCCAACGTGTCCGTGGTGTGGGCCGCGTTGGCACTGCAACTGGGCCTGCTGGCCGTCGGTCTGGTGCAGGGCGCCGTGCCCGCCATCGCCCTGGTGACGCTGCCGGCGCTGAACCTGCTCACGTTCTGGCTGTACTGGCACGACAAGCACGCCGCCCAGCGGGGTGCCTGGCGTGTGCAGGAGAACACCCTGCACGCGCTCGCGCTGGCAGGGGGCTGGCCGGCGGCCTGGTGGGCGCAGCAGCTGTTGCGGCACAAGTCGCGCAAGCCTGCGTTCCGGCAAACCTACTGGGCCACGGTGGTCGGCCATCTGGCGCTGCTCGCCAGCTGGATGGCCTGGCGCGCCTGGCCTGCATTGCACTGACCAGCGGCTGCCCAGGGTGCAGCAGACACCATGGCAGACTCACCCGCATGCCGTCCACACCCGTTGCCCAGCACAGCCCCGCCGCCGAGCGCAACAAGGCGCCGATCCTGGCCGCACTGCAAGGCCTGCTGCCGGCCCGCGGCCGGCTGCTGGAGATCGCCGCCGGCACCGGCCAGCACGCCGCGCACTGCGCCGCCGCCCTGCCCGGTTGGCAATGGCAGCCCACCGACCCGTCACCCGACGCGCTGGCCTCGATCCGCGCCTGGGCGCAGCAGCAGCCATCCCCAGGGTTGCGGCCACCGCTGCAGCTGGATGTGCTGCAACAGCCCTGGCCGCTGCCGCCCGGCCAGCCGTTCGACGCCATCTACTGCGCCAACATGCTGCACATCGCCCCCTGGGCCTGCTGCGCCGCGCTGATGCAGGGCGCCGCGCAGTGGCTGGTGCCCGGTGGGCTGCTGCTCACCTACGGGCCGTACTTCGTCGAGGGCGAGGCACCGTCGCCGGGCAACACCGCATTCGATGCCGACCTGCGCGCGCGCGACCCGGACTGGGGCATCCGCTGGCTGCACGCGGTGCAGGCCGAGGCCGCCGCCGCCGGCCTGCAGTGGGTGCAGCGCCAGGCCATGCCGGCCAACAATCAGTTGCTGGTGTTCCGCCGCTGATGGCCGAGCCCGCCCCCGTGCACTGGCTGACCGTGCTGCCCGGCGGCTGGCGCGTGCCGGTGGCCACCGGCCAGACCCTGCTGCAGGCCGCGCTGGACGCCGGCGTGCGGCTGCCGCGGTCCTGCCGCAACGGCACCTGCCGGGCCTGCATGGCCCGCTTGCTCGACGGCCAGGTCGGCTACACCATCGACTGGCCCGGCCTGCTGGCCGACGAGAAGGCCGCCGGCTGGGTGCTGCCCTGCGTGGCCTGCGCCAACGGCGATCTGACCTTGCTGGCCCCGGGCGCGGTGGAACTTCCGCCCCGGTCGGACGGTCCATCGGTGCATGGGGCTGGCACATCGCAGCCCTGAACAGGAGCCACACCATGCAGACATGGCCCACCCTGCTTTCCGTCGCCCTGCTGTGCGCCGGCATGGCCCAGGCCGGCACGGTGGAGGTGCAGTTCGAACAGCCCGACCGCTACACCGACGTGGGCTCGCAGCGCGAGGCCCTGGCCGTGCAGGCCGCGCTGCGCGGCATCCTGCAGACACTGGGCGCCGAACGCCTGCCCGCCAGCCAGACGCTGCGCGTGGCGATCACTGACATCGACCTGGCCGGCGAGATCGCCCCGCCGACGCGCCACATGCAGGATGTGCGGGTGATGGGTCGCACCCCTGACTGGCCGCGCATCAGCTTGCGCTACACACTGCGCGACGGCGACCGGGTGCTGGCCGAAGGCAGCGACGTAGTGAGCGACATGGCCTACCTGACGCGCCGCACACGCCCTGCCGGCCACGCCAGCCTGCCGTACGAACAACGCATGCTCAGCGACTGGTTCGACACCCGCTTCGTGCGCACCGCGCACTGACCCCGCCACAGGCGTCAGCGCGCCGCCTTGCGCCGCACCGGCGCTGGCTGCAGCGCGGCGTGCAGGGCGATGTACTCCTGCGTCAGCTTGTGGCGCGCATCCAGGTGCACCATCGGCAACGCGCGCTGGTGTGATTCCTTGATCTTCACGCTGGCGCTCAAGTAGGGCTGCAGCACCGGCAGGCCTTCGTCGATCAGCTCCTGCACCAGCTGCTGCGGCAGGTTGGCGCGCGGCTGGAACTGGTTGACCACGATGCCGGTGACCTTCAGCGCCTTGTTGTGGTCGGCCTGGATCTCCTGCACGCTCTCCAGCAGCGCATACAGCGCCCGGCGCGAGAAGTCGTCGCAGTCGAACGGGATCAGGCACCCCTGCGCCGCGATCAGCGCCGAGCGGGTGTAGAAGTTCAGCGCCGGCGGCGTGTCGATGTAGATGCGGTCGTAGCCGGTGCCCAGCGCGTCCAGCGCATCGCGCAGCTTGTAGATCTTGTAGCGCGACTCCAG
>JAGOBT010000116.1 GCA_017999135.1 Burkholderiaceae bacterium | reverse complement strand
GCAAGCCGTGGGCGGCGCGCAGATCGTTGGCAGCACCGGCCAGATCGGGCGCGCTGTCGATCAGCGTTCCGTCCAGATCGAACAGCAGCACCGGCTTCGGTGTCACGCCGGCACCCGGCAAGACACCATGTAGTTCACCGACACATCGTCAGTCAGGCTGTAGCGCTGGGTCAGCGGGTTGTAGCCCAGGCCCTTGAACGCGCCCGCGGCCAGGCCTGCGTCACGGGCCCAGCGCGTCAGTTCGTTCGGGCGGATGAAGCGCTGGTATTCGTGGGTGCCCTTGGGCAACAGCTTGAGCAGATGTTCAGCACCGACCACCGCGTGCAGCCAGGCCTTGGCATTGCGGTGGATGGTGGAGAAGAACACCCAGCCGCCCGGCTTGGCAAGACGTGCGCAGGCCTGTACCACCGACGCCGGCTGCGGCACGTGTTCCAGCATTTCCATGCAGGTGACGACATCGAAGCTGGCGGGCTGCTCGTCCGCCAGCGCTTCGACGGCCACCTCGCGGTAACGCAAACCGGCGATGCCGCTCTCCAGCGCGTGCAACTGCGCCACGCGCAGCGGTTTCGTCGACAGGTCAATGCCCAGCACATCGGCCCCGCGCTGCGCCATCGACTCGGACAGGATGCCGCCGCCGCAGCCCACGTCCAGAACCCGTTTGCCCGCCAGGCGCGACTGCTGGTCGATCCAATCCAGCCGCAACGGGTTGATCTGGTGCAACGGCCGGAAGTCACCTTCGGTGTCCCACCATTGGTGCGCCAAGTCACCAAACTTGGCAAGCTCTTGCGGGTCGGCATTCAAGGTCATGACGGTATCGTAACGGCTGGGCCTGACCCCAGCATGATCATGCCAGGTGCCAGAAACGACAAACCCCGCCGAGGCGGGGTCTGAACAGGGCAGCCAACCGGTTGGGCTGCTGCTGGAACGCAAGGCCCGAAGGCCTGCGATCACTTCTTGGCGCGGGTGCCCACCACTTCGATTTCGACGCGGCGGTTCTTGGCGCGGCCTTCGGCGGTCTTGTTGTCGGCCACAGGCTGCTTCTCGCCCTTGCCTTCGGTGTAGACGCGGTTCTTCTCGACGCCCTTGCCCACCAGATAGGCCTTGACAGCTTCAGAGCGCGCCACCGACAGCTTCTGGTTGTAGGCATCGGTACCGGCGGAGTCGGTGTGACCCACGGCGATGATGACTTCCAGCGCGATGGCCGAGGTCTTACCGACCAGGTCATCCAGCTTGGCCTTGGCTTCAGGCTTCAGCACCGACTTGTCGAAGTCGAAGAAGGCGTCGGCGGCGAAGGTGACCTTCTCACTGACCGGCTTCGGAGCTGCAGGCGCCGGGCGCGGCGCGGGCGCCGGGGCGGCGGCCGGCGGCGGGGGCGGCGGAGCGACACGCGGGGCCGGTGCCGGGGCGGGTGCAGGCGCAGCGGCCGGCTTCAGGGCGCCGTCACAAGCCTGGTTGGCCGTGGCGGGCGTCCAGTTGGCATCACGCCAGCACAGCTCGTTGGTCCCGTTCTTCCAGACGGTGCCATCGGTGCTGCGCCAGTTGTCGGCACCGTTCGATTGGGCAAAGGCCGCAAAGGGCGCGGCGATGGCGGCCGACGCGAAAAGCACCGCCACCTTGTTGAGTTTCTTCATGATTCTCCTCTCGAGGAAAGCCGCAGATGCCTGCGTAATGTCCAAATCGGAAGCAAGAAAAGCCGGCAAACACCCGGTTTGGCAAGCGTTTGCCACCGATGAATCATTGTGCCATAGGGCCTTCTGCCGTCCTGATTTTCAGCCGCCAGATGCGTTGCGGCGCGCTGGTTGTTGCATGGCTGCGACACCTGGCCGCCGCATAGAATGGCCGGTTGCCACGCAGAAGGGTCTGCGCCGGCACTCCGTTGCCCCACGGCGCCGCCCCGCCGCATCTGCATGACGCCCTTCGCCAAGGAAACACTGCCCATCAGCCTCGAAGAGGAGATGCGACGGTCCTATCTGGATTACGCCATGAGCGTGATCGTGGGCCGCGCACTGCCCGATGCGCGTGATGGCCTCAAACCGGTGCATCGCCGCGTGCTGTTCGCGATGCACGAGCTGAGCAACCACTGGAACCGCCCCTACAAGAAGAGTGCGCGCATCGTGGGCGATGTGATCGGCAAGTACCACCCGCACGGCGACACAGCGGTGTACGACACCATCGTGCGCATGGCGCAAGACTTCAGCCTGCGCCACATGCTGGTCGACGGCCAGGGCAACTTCGGCAGCGTCGACGGCGACAACGCGGCGGCCATGCGCTACACCGAAATCCGGCTGGCCAAGATCGCCCACGAGATGCTCGACGACCTGGACAAGGAGACGGTCGACTTCGCGCCCAACTACGACGGCTCGGAGAAAGAGCCGACGGTGCTGCCGGCCAAGCTGCCCAACCTGCTGGTCAATGGCAGCGCCGGCATCGCGGTGGGCATGGCCACCAACATCCCGCCGCACAACCTCAACGAGATCGTCGACGCCTGCCTGCACCTGCTGAAGGTGCCCGAGGCGACGATCGAGGAGCTGATGGAGATCGTGCCGGCGCCCGATTTCCCCACCGCCGGCATCATCTACGGCATCAACGGCGTGCGCGAGGGCTACCGCACCGGCCGCGGCAAGGTGGTGATGCGGGCCAAGTGCCACTTCGAGGACATCGACAAGGGGTCGCGCCAGTCGATCATCGTCGACGAGATCCCCTACCAGGTGAACAAGAAGACGCTGCTCGAGCGCATCGCCGAGCTCGTCCACGAGAAGAAGATCGACGGCATCAGCCACATCCAGGACGAGAGCGACAAGTCCGGCATGCGGGTGGTGATCGAGCTCAAGCGTGGTGAAGTGCCCGAGGTGGTGCTGAACAACCTGTACAAGCAGACGCAGCTGCAGGACACCTTCGGCATCAACATGGTGGCGCTGATCGACGGCCAGCCCAAGCTGTGCAACCTGAAGCAGCTGCTGGACATCTTCCTGGAGCACCGGCGCGAAGTGGTGACACGGCGCACGGTGTTCGAGCTGCGCAAGGCGCGCGAGCGCGGCCATGTGCTCGAAGGCCTGGCGGTGGCGCTGGCGAACATCGACGAGTTCATCGAGACCATCAAGACCAGCCCGACGCCGCCGGTGGCCAAGGCCGCGCTGATGGCCAAGAGCTGGGACAGCAGCATGGTGCGCGAGATGCTGCAGCGCACCGAAGGTGCATCCGCAGGCGGCGCCAAGGCCTACCGCCCCGAGGGCTTGCCCGACAGCTACGGCCTGCAGGCCGACGGCCTGTACCGGCTGAGCGACGACCAGGCCAGCGAGATCCTGCAGATGCGCCTGCAGCGCCTGACCGGCCTGGAGCAGGACAAGATCATCGGCGAGTACAAGGAGGTGATGGCCGTCATTGCCGACCTGCTCGACATCCTGGCCAAGCCCGAGCGGGTGACCACCATCATCAGCGACGAGCTGCTGGCGGTGAAGACCGAATTCGGCCAGACCAAGCTGGGCGCGCGCCGCAGCGTGATCGAGCACAACGTGCAGGAGCTCGGCACCGAAGACCTGATCACCCCCACCGACATGGTGGTGACGTTGAGCCACACCGGCTACATCAAGAGCCAGCCACTGGCCGAGTACCGCGCGCAGAAGCGCGGCGGCCGCGGCAAGCAGGCCACGCAGACCAAGGACGACGACTGGATCGACCAGCTGTTCATCGCCAACACCCACGACTGGATCCTGTGCTTCAGCGACCGCGGCCGGGTGTACTGGCTGAAGGTGTGGGAGGTGCCGCAGGGATCGCGCAATTCCCGCGGACGGCCGATCGTCAACATGTTCCCGCTGCAGCCGGGCGAAAAGGTGACGGTGGTGCTGCCGCTGACCGGCGAGTTCCGCCGCTTCCCGGCCGACCACTTCATCTTCATGGCCACCGCGCTGGGCACGGTCAAGAAGACCGCGCTGGACGAATTCAGCAACCCGC
Organism: Burkholderiaceae bacterium; assembly: GCA_017999135.1. GTDB lineage: Bacteria > Pseudomonadota > Gammaproteobacteria > Burkholderiales > Burkholderiaceae_C > Pseudaquabacterium. The sequence goes on along the minus strand of JAGOBT010000116.1, from coordinate 4,258 downwards.
GCAAGGCCGGCATCATTGCCGTCGACCTGGACGAGGGCGACCAGTTGGTGGGCGCGGCGCTGACCGACGGCAAGCACGACGTGATGCTGTTCAGCGACGGCGGCAAGGCGGTGCGCTTTGATGAAGACGATGTGCGCCCGATGGGCCGCCAGGCCCGCGGCGTGCGCGGCATGATGCTGGAAGACGGCCAGAACGTGATCGCCATGCTGGTGGCCGAACAGGACGAAACCCACAGCGTGGGCGTGGACAACACGCCTGTCAGCGTGTTGTGCGCCACCGAGAACGGCTACGGCAAGCGCACCAGCATCGTCGAGTACACCCGCCACGGCCGCGGCACCAAGGGCATGATCGCCATCCAGCAGAGCGAGCGCAATGGCCGCGTGGTGGCCGCCACGCTGGTGCGGCCGGCCGACGAGATCATGCTGATCACCGACCGGGGCGTGCTGGTGCGCACCCGGGTGAGCGAAATCCGTGAGCTCGGCCGCGCCACCCAGGGTGTCACCCTGATCGCGCTGGACGATGGCAGCAAACTGTCCGGGCTGCAGCGCATCGTCGAAAACGATGCCAACGTGGACGCCCAGGGCGATGATGCCGACGGCGCGAATGACCAGCCCAACCCCGAATCCCCCAACCTGGACACCCCATGAAGCTGATTGCCCGGCTGGCCTGTGCCGCCATTCTTTCCACCACGGTGGCCACCGCCATGGCCCAGGGCACTGCATCGCCCGCCAAGAAGGACCTGGTGCAGAAGGTGCTGACCTTGCAGCAGCCCGGCATCGAAGGCATCGGCAATGCGCTGGCCAACCAGACGGCCACCCAGGTGCTGCAGGTGGCCGGGCAGGCGATGTCGCGCGTGGCGCCCGAGAAGCGTGAGGCACTGGGTGCCGAGCTGCAGGCCGAAGTGCGCAAGTTCTACGACGACATCGCCCCGGTGCTGCGCGCTGCCGCGGTGAAGAACGCACCGGGCACCATCGGTACGGCGCTGGAAGAGAAGTTCAGCGAAGACGAACTGAAGGTGCTGATCGGCTGGCTGGAATCACCGGTGAGCAAGAAGTACCAGCAGGTGACGGCCGAATTGCAGCAGGCGCTGGGCCAGAAGCTGGTGGCCGAGACGCGCCCGCAGGTCGAGCCCAAGCTGAAGGCGCTGGAAGGCGTGATGGGCAGCAAGCTGCGCGCCGCCATCGGCGAGCCCGCGGGTGCTGCTTCGGGCGCCGCCAAGCCGGCCGCCCCGCGCGCGTCAGCCCCCGCCAAGAAGTAGACAGAGCCGCCAGGAGGCCCGGGCATGCGCCCCTACAACTTTTCAGCCGGGCCGGCGGCGCTGCCCGAGCCGGTGCTGGCCCAGGCCGCCGCCGAGATGCTGGACTGGCACGACAGCGGCATGGGCGTGATGGAGATGAGCCACCGCGGCCGCGAGTTCATCAGCATCTACGAGCAAGCCGAGGCCGACCTGCGCGAACTGCTGGCTGTGCCGGCGCACTTCCGCATCCTGTTCATGCAGGGCGGCGGGCTGGGCGAAAACGCCATCGTGCCGCTGAACCTGTCGCGCGGCGGCATGGTGGACGTGGTGGTCAGCGGCGCCTGGTCGCAGAAATCGGCCACCGAGGCGCGCCGTTATGCCGACGTGGCGGTGGCCGCCAGCAACGCCGCCGATGGCCACACCAGCCTGCCCGATCCGGCTGGCTGGCAACTGCGCCGGGGCGCCAGCTACGTGCACCTGTGCAGCAACGAGACCATCCACGGGGTGGAGTACCACCAGCTGCCCGACCTGGCTGAGCTGGGTTGCGATGCGCCGCTGGTGATCGACTGCTCCAGCCACATCCTGTCGCGGCCGATCGACTGGCAGCGTGTGGGCCTGGCCTTTGCCGGTGCGCAAAAGAACATCGGCCCGGCCGGGCTGACGCTGGTGATCGTGCGCGACGACCTGCTGGGCCATGCCCTGCCGGTGTGCCCCAGCGCCTTCGACTACAAGACCGTGGCCGACAACGGCTCGATGTTCAACACCCCGCCCACCTATGCCATCTACATCGCCGGCCTGGTGTTCCAGTGGATCAAGGCCCAGGGTGGCGTGGCGGCGATGGAGGCCCGCAACATCGCCAAGGCCGAGCTGCTGTACGGCTACCTCGATGGCTCGGGCTTCTACCGCAACCGCGTGGCACCCGTTGGCCGCTCGCGCATGAACGTGCCCTTCTTCCTGAACGACGAGCGCCTGAACGATGCCTTCCTGGCCGGCGCCAAGGAACGCGGCCTGCTGCAGCTGAAGGGCCACAAGAGCGTGGGCGGCATGCGCGCCTCGATCTACAACGCCATGCCCCTGGAAGGCGTGCAGGCCCTGGTGGCCTATCTGAAGGACTTTGCCCAGCGCCATGGCTGATTCGTCCGATTCCAAATTGCCGCAAGACAGCACCACCAACCCCGCCCTGCTGGCGCTGCGCCAGCGCATCGACACGCTCGACCGCGAATTGCTGGCCTTGCTGAACCTCCGCATGCAGGTGGTGGTGGAAGTGGGCGAACTGAAGAAGCACGAAGGCTCGCCAGTGTTCCGCCCCGAGCGCGAAGCGCAGGTGATCGACGGTCTGAAGGCCATCAACACCGGGCCGCTGAAGAACGACAGCGTGGCGCCGATCTGGCGCGAGATCATGTCGGCCAGCCGCGCGCTGGAGGCGCCCACGCGCGTGGCCTACCTGGGCCCGGCCGGCACCTTCAGCGAAGAGGCTGCGCTGGGCTACTTCGGCAGTTCGATCGCCCGGGTGCCCTGCGCCAGCTTCGACGAGGTGTTCCGCACCACCACCGCCGGCGCGGCCGACTTCGGCGTGGTGCCGGTGGAGAACAGCACCGAAGGCGTGGTGGCCCGCTCGCTGGACCTGTTCCTGACCACGCCGCTGTTCATCATCGGCGAGACCAGCCTGATCGTGCGCCACAACCTGCTGCGCAAGACCAACAGCCTGGCTGGCATCACGGCGGTATGCGCCCACCCCCAGGCGCTGGCCCAGTGCCATGGCTGGCTGAGCCACCACCTGCCCGACGTGGAGCGCCGGCCGGTGTCCAGCAACGCCGAAGGCGCCCGTCTGGCAGGGCTGGATGCCGGCGTGGCCGCCATCGCCAGCGTGCGCGCCGCGGCCGAGTTCGGCCTGCACACGCTGGCACCGGCCATCCAGGACGACGCCCACAACCGCACCCGCTTTGCCATCGTCACCCACCCCGACCGCCACCCCGCGCCCAAGCCATCGGGGCACGACTGCACCAGCCTGATCGTCAGCGTCGACAACAAGCCCGGCGCGGTGCACGACCTGCTGGTGCCGCTGAAGGAGCATGGCGTGTCGATGACCCGGTTCGAGTCGCGCCCGGCGCGGTCGGGCCAGTGGGAGTACTACTTCTACATCGACATCGAGGGCCACCCCGACGAGCCGCACGTGGGCACGGCCCTGCGCGCGCTGCGCGAGGCCTGCGCCTTCTTCAAGGTGCTGGGCACCTATCCCATCGACGTGCACTGACCATGTTCCAGCAACTCGGCGTCATCGGCTGCGGCCTGATGGGCGGATCGTTCGCCCTGGCGCTCAAGCGTGCCGGCCTGGTGCAGCATGTGGTGGGCTACAGCAAGTCGCCCACCACCACCGAACTGGCCAAGCGCATGGGCGTGATCGACGTGGCGGCTGAATCGGCGCTGCGCGCGGTGGCCGGGTCCGACGTGGTGCTGATCTCGGTGCCGGTGTCGGCCACCGAGGCCACGTTCAACGCCATGCGCGCCGGCATCCGCGACGGCATGCTGATCATGGACGTGGGCTCGACCAAGCGCGACGTGGTCGACACCGCACGCCGGGTGCTGCGCGACAAGAACCAGCTCACCCACTTCGTGCCGGCCCACCCGATCGCCGGCAGTGAGCAATCGGGCGTGGCGCATGCCGACGCCACGCTCTACAACGGCCGCCAGGTGATCCTGACACCGCTGCCGCAGACCCAGCCCGAACTGCTGCAGAAGGCCACCGACGTGTGGACGGCCATCGGCGCCCAGGTGCTGCGCATGACGCCGGAAAACCACGACGCCGCGTTTGCCGCCGTCAGCCACCTGCCGCACCTGCTGGCATTTGCCTGCTTCTCGGCCATCGCCGGACAGCCGGCCGGGCGTGATTTCCTGTCGCTGGCCGGCCCCGGATTCCGCGACTTCACCCGCATCGCCGCCAGCGACCCGGCGGTGTGGCGCGACATCCTGCTGGCCAACCGCGAAGAGGTGCTCAAGCAGAGCCAGCGCTTCCGCTTCTCG
>JAGOBT010000115.1 GCA_017999135.1 Burkholderiaceae bacterium | reverse complement strand
CAGTGCAGCAGGGCGGCCAGGCGCTGGATGTCGTCGTCGGTGTCATCGGCCAGGCTGTCGAACACACGCTGCGACACGTTGGCGCCGGCCAGCGGCGGCCAGGCCACCGCCAGGCTGCCGAGCCGGGCGCTGGCACGGCGCCAGCGGCGGCCCTGGCCGGCGATGTCGGCCAGGGCTTCAGGCCCCGGCAGCACCAGGGCCTGTGGCAGGTGCTGGCTGCCCAGGCGTGGCCACTGCACGGTGTGCCACTGCACCACGCCGGGCCCCGGCCAGGCTTGCCAGGCCTGGACCCAGGCCCGCACCCCGGTGGGCCGGGCCGTGGCCTCGGCCTCGGTGGGGCTGCCCAGGGGCAGGCGCCAAGGCCAGCGGCTGGTCGCATCGGGCGGCTCCGTCGCATGCAGCCAGGCGGCATGGCCGCGCTGGTAGTGCCGCGCCAACTGGGCGCTGGCAGCCTCAGGCAGCAGCAGCTTGGCCATCGGCCGGGGCGGCGCCGGGCGGCATGGCCGGTGGCGGTTCGGCGTCTGCCGCCTGCGGCAGGCTCAAGCGGCCGGTGGCCGCGTCGTAGTCGATGCGCAGCACGCTGGAGTGCTTGCGCTCGCTGTTGTGCACGTAGCAGGCGCCGCCGATGAAGGGCTCCAGCGTCATCACCGATTTCAACGGCGTGGCCACCACCATCTGGAAGCCGAAGCTGGTGAAGATGTTCATCGCCATGGCGGTGAATTCGGCGTCGGCCTTGTCGAAGGCTTCGTCCAGCACCACGGTGGCAAAGGGCGGCCAGGCGCGGTCGCGCCCGCCCAGCTGGTAGCGCAGCGCGGCGGCCAGGCAGGTGGCGGTGAGCTTCTGGCGCTGGCCGCCTGACTTGCCGGCGCCGCTGCGGTACACCTCCACCTCGGCACCGCTGGCGTCGTCGATCTCACGGGCCATGAAGTCCACATGCTGGCGCACATCGAGCACCACGCTGCGCCAGTGGCGGTCGGCCGATTCCTGGCTGGCCAGGCGCCTGACCAGCGCGTTCAGCAGGTCGAAGCGCTGCTCGGCCAGCGCGGCATCGCCGGTCAGCCCGGCCGACAGCGAATGGCTCAGCGCGTCGCGCAGCAGCTGGCGGAAGGCGCGCACCTCGTCGCCTTCGCGCGGCAGGGTGTCGATCACCAGGTGCGTGCCGGTGTTGAAGGGCGCGCCCAGCAGGCTTTCATTGACCAGCGCCATCCGCGCGCGGATGGCGCTGCGCTCCTGGTCGATCTTGCTCGACAGCAGGGTCAGGTTCTGGTCGCTCTGTTCACGCAACAGCTGCATGAAGCGCGCTTCGTGCCGGGGCAGGCCGTCGGTCTGCAGGCGGCTCAACTTGCCGAAGTAGTCCTCCGCCGCGGCCAGCGTCGGGTCCAGCCCGCCGGCCTCGGCCGGCCAGCCGCGGTTGAAGGCGGCCAGCGCCTGCTCGATGCTGTTGCGCAGCGCCAGGGCGCGCAGCTCCAGCGCCTTGTCGTCGGTGGCCAGCGCACGCTCCACCTGGGCCACCAGCTGGTCCAGGTTGTCCAGCGCCAGCGGGCCGGCGCGTGTCGACGCTGCCAGCCTGTCGTCCAGCCGGGCTTGCAGCGCCTGCTGCTGTTCGGCGTTGGGTTCGGGCGCGGCCAGCCGGGCCAGCACCGCGGCCTGGGCCTGCAGCCTGGCGTCGAGCCGGGTGATCTCGGCGTCCAGCCCGCGGGCGCGCACGTCGGCCTGCAGGCGGGCCTCGGCCGCCGCACGCTGGGCCTGGTCCTGCTGCTGGATCTGCGCATCCAGCACCGCCAGGTCGGGCCGGGCAGCCAGTTCGGCGGCGATGCGCTGGCGCAGGTCGGCCGCCTGGGCCACCAGGCTGGCCACGTCGATGTCGGCCCAGCGCAGGTTCTGCAAGGTGTTGCAGGCCATGTCCTGCGCATGCTGGGTGGCGTCGTCGGCACGGGCGGCGGCCAGTGCGGTGTCCAGGTCGGCGATGGTGGCGGCCACGTTGGCGGCCTGGTCCTGGTACAGCCGCAGCTTGTCGCGGTTGTCGAAGCCCAGCACCCACTGGCTGCGGTCGTCGATGCGCTGGCGGTCGTTCTTCTCATGCCGGCTGCCGTCGCGCTTGATCTGCCCTTGCCGCGTGACGGCGCGGCCGGCGGCGCGGAAGGCGGCCAGCGTGTCGGCGCACTCGAAGTCGAAGTGCATGGCCAGCTCGGCGCGCAGCCAGTCGGCCAGCGGCGCGGCCAGGCCTGGCGCGATGTCGAGCTTGCGCACCAGCGACGATGGCCCCGGCGCCCGCACGGCGGCGGCCTGCGGCAGCATGCGGTTGTAGAACAGCCGCTCACCGGTGTCGTTGTCTTCGAGCCAGGCGGTGACGGCGGCGTAGTGCCGGTCGTCCACCAGCAGGGCGCGGGCGAAGCCGCCCAGCACCCGCTCGATGGCGCCCTGCCAGGCGGCCTGGTCGGCCCGCACCTGCAGCAGTTCACCGGCAAAGGGCAGCCGCTCGTCGGCCAGGCCCAGGGCCTGGGCCATGCGGGCCCGCACATCCAGCAGCCGCGCGGGGATGTTGCTGCGCTGGCGCTCCATGGCGCGCACTTCGCGCACCAGGTCGGCAAAGCGCTGTTCGGCGACCGCCTTGTCGCGCTTGATGCCATCTTTGCGGGCCTCGGCTTCGGCGCTGCGCTGGGCGGCGGTCTGCACCCGGTCGCGCGCGGCGTCGGCGCGCTGCACGAACCATTCCACCGTGTCGGGCATCGCCCAGCCCAGCGTGGTGCAGGCGGCCTGGGCCAGCGCACGCTTGCGCAGGCGCTCGGGGCGGGCGTGCTCGGTGGCGTCCAGCTGGCGCTGCAGGTCTTCGATCAGCTGGCCGCCGCTGTCGGCGCGGCGGCGCTTCAGCGCGCCGAGCTTGTCGGCTTCGCGCTCGGCCGCGTCGGCCAGCAGCGCGGCCTGCTGGTGGGCGCCGTCGGCATCGGTGCGCAATTCGGCGATGCGCTCGGCCAGCAGGCGGCTGCGCCATTGTTCGCGGAAGCCGTCCAGCCCGGCCTGCACGGCGGCCAGCCGGGTCTTGTCGGCCAGGCAGGTGTTGCGCTCGTCCCAGGCCTGGCGGGCCGGTGCCAGCGTCTCGATCTGGCGGCGTGCCGCCACCACCGCCTGGTGCGCCGCGTGGAGCTCGCCGAACTCGGCCACCAGCCGGTCGGCCACGGCGAAGGTCTCGGGCGCGTCGAGCATGAAGTCGCGCAGGAAGGCATTCAGGTCGCCCAGGTTCTTGGCCGACTGGGTCTTGTGCAGCAGGCGCAGCGCACGCTCGCTGGCGATGCCCAGCAGCCCGCGGAAGCGCTCCTGGTAGGCGCTGAACTCACGCGCCACAAAGGCCTGCGGCAGGTCGTGCTTGAAGCGGCGCACGTCGAAGTCGCTGCGCGGAAAGAATTCCAGCGCGGCCAGGTCCAGCGGCTGCTGCAGCACCAGGTAGACCTGCTGCACATCGGCCGCCTGGCTGGTCTTGCCACGCACCCACAGCACCTGGGCCAGCACCACCACCCGGCCTTCGCCGTTGCGGTAGGTTTCGGCGATGGCGCTCCAGGTGGTGTCGGGGCGCAGCACCTGCACCACCACCTCGCGGCCTTCACCGCTTTGCTGGGCCCAGGCACCGCGCAGGTAGGTCAGGCGGTTGCGGTCCTTGGCCTGGCGGTCGTTCTCGCGCGCGGCGACGTTGAAGTCGACCCACTTGGGCGGCGTCAGCAACGCGGCATGGGCATCGAGCAGCGTGGACTTGCCCGATCCCGACGGACCGACGAACAGGTAGCCAGCCGCCGGGATGGGGAAGTCGAACAGGCCGCTGAAGGTGCCCCAGTTGTAGGTCTGCAGCCGCTGCAGGCGGAACTGGTGGGCCTGCGGGTCTGCAGGGGGCGCGGCGCTGGGGGCAGGTGCTGCTGCCGGAGCCGGCGCCTCGAAGCCGGGCTGGTCGTCGAAGAGGGAGTTCATGCGTCGGCTTCGGGGGCGCTGTCGTCGGGGTCGTCGTCCGGCGTGGCGGCAGCGGGCAGCACCGCGCTGCCGTCGGCCAGCGCCCGGTAGCTGCGGGTGAGCGCCTGGATCTCCTCGGCAGGGAACAGCAGCTTCAGCGTGGGCGACACCTCGAAGCGCTGTTCGCCGCCGGCCAGCGGGCGCACCAGGTTCAGCTTCTTCGCCTTCTCGACCGCGCTGGCGGCCTGGCGACTGAAGCGGGCCTGGTCGGGGTTGGCACTGCGCTCGAAGACCGACAGCTGCGCCGCCATGTCCTCGGCCGACACCACGGCGCGCTCGCCCTGCGCCTCGGCCTGGGTGAGGCGCTGGCGCAGGTACAGCAGCAGCGCGCTGTCCAGAAAGCCCAGGTGCGCCTTGCGCAGCAGCACCGGCGCGTCAATGTCATCGGCCACCACCTGGCGGGTGAAGGCCACCTGCTGCTCCACGTCGACCACCAGGTCGAGAAACAGCTCATGCAGGCGCGAGCGCAGCAGCGCTTCGTCGCGCAGCAGCACCGGCCACAACCGGCGCTGGCGGGTGGCGTCGATGGCCGGGCCCAGCAGCAGCTGCACCAGCACGCGGCGTGTGTCCATCGGCAGCTGGCCGGTGTCGCCGGCAAAGCCGGCCTGGGCCGGGCTGTCGTTCGCGCGGGTGTCGTTGTCGGGATCGGCGTCGGATTCAGTCGGCAAGTTCATGCACACGTTCCCGGATGAAGAAGAGGGCGGGCACGGCCGCGGCGCGCCACACGGCATCGGCACCTTGCCAGCGCACCTGCTCGGTGCCCTGCGTCAACTCGCCATGGCGCGCACCCAGGGCCACATAACCCACCACGCTGCCCAGGCCCTGCGTGGCCGGAAACTGCTGCAGCAGCTGCCCGACCGACACCTGCGGCGCCAGCGCCAGCGCGCGGCGCACCTGGCTGCGCAGGCTGCGGAAGTCGATCTCCGACTGGCGCACCAGCGCGGCCACCGCGTCCAGGCTGAGCGTGGCGTCGGGCGCGGCCGCCATGCCGGCATCGGCCAGCCGCTGGGCCGGGTCGTGCAGCACCCACTGCGAGGCCGATCGCACCCGGCTGCCGGTCAGCGTGATGGCAAAGTCCAGCGGCTGGTTGGCGCGCACCAGGTCCTTGGCCTGCAGCGCGGCCTGGGCCGCTTCACGCAGCAGGGCCTGCAGGCGGCGCTGCTCGCGGAATTCACGGCTCTGCACAAAGGCCTTCAGGCTGCGGGCGAAGTGCTGCAGCACATCGTGCACCGCACTGCCCTCGTCCATCAGCGTGGCCGTCAGGTCCAGCAGGAAGCGGCGCTCGCGTGCCGTCAGCTGGCGGGCAAACGGCCGGGCGACGATGGACTCCAGCGCGTCGAACAGCGCGGCCGATTGCTGCGGGTCGGTCAGCAGGCGCCAGAACGCGTTGAAGCTGCGGCCGGCGTCGCTCTCGGCGATCAGGTCGACCCCGGCAAACAGCTGCTCCAGCACCTGGCCGCGGCTGCCGTCGTTGTCGACCAGGCTCTGGCGCAGGCTGCGGTTGAGGCGGTCGAAGTCGTCGCGCACGCGGCGGAAGTCGCCGGCCAGCTGGTCGGCCAGGGTGATGATCTCGCGGGCCCGCTCCAGCGCCCGGTCGTCGGGCAGGGTGTGCAGCACGCCGCCGCGCAGCGCGGCCAGCTCGCGGTCGATGCGGTCGCGTTCGGCCTGCAGGCTGGCAATGCGGCGCGCCGGGTTGCTGTCGGTCTCGTCGGCCAGGCGGCCCAGCTGCTGCATCACCGTGGCCAGGCGGCTTTCGGTGGCGGATGACTGCGGACGCAGCGCACCGCCCAGGAAGCGGATGGCATCGGCGGCGTCCACGCTGAGGCTGTAGACCTCTTCGCTGGCGCCATCGGGCAGGCGGCGCTGCAACCAGCCCTGGCGCAGCCAGTCGGCCAGGTAGGCGGCGGGTGTCTGCGGCAGCTCTTCGCCGGCGTCGCGCAGGTCTTGCAGGGCGCGGCCCAGGCGCTCCTGCAAGACCGAAGCGGCCAGGCGTTGCTCACCGTCGAACAGCGTGGCGCGCAGCAGCGCCACCACGGCCGGCGCCTTGGTGGCGGCCAGCAGCTGCCACAGTGGCTGGTTGCGCAGGGCATGCAGCGCGGCGGCGCTGCGGGTGATGCTCATGGTGGCATCAGGCTGGGGGGCGCTGTTGCAGCGCGGCCGCCAGTGCGGCCAGGCCGTCGGCCAGTGCCTGCACGGTGGCCGGGGCCGGCAGCGGCAGGCGCAGCTGCTGCTGGCCGCTGGCGGGGTCGGTGTGCACCCAGGTCGACAGGGTGGATGCGGCTGTTGCGTTGCCCGGCGTTGCGGGTGGCTGGGCCAGTTGTGCCAACAGGGCCATGCCTGCCTGCAGCAGCGGCGCCCAGGGGTCGGCTGCGGCCGCCGGTGCCGCGGTCGGCGCGGGCGCCGGGGTCGCCGCCGCAGGCAGCTGTTGCTGGCCGTCCTGGTGGTCGGCCAGCAGTGTCTCGGCGCGCATCGCCTCGGTGCGCGGTGTCTCGGTGAGCGGGCTGCCCGGCCCGGCAGGCGCGCTGGCGGGAACGGGCTCGACCGCATCGGCCGTGCCGATGCCGGCCGTCACCGCATCCACCTGCTTCATGAAGCGCGTCAACCGCCCGCCTTCCATGAACACGCTGCTGTCACCGCCGTCGAGCACGCCATCGGCCAGCGATTGCTTGAACACCAGCAGGCCCTGGATGCTTTCTTCGATGCTGCCCTGGGCCACCAGGTTGATCACCTGCACACCATGGCGCTGGCCCATGCGGTGCACCCGGCCGATGCGCTGGGCCAGCACGGCGGGGTTCCAGGGCAGGTCCATGTTGACCACGGTGGCGGCGGCGTGTTGCAGGTTCAGCCCGGTGCTGCCGGCGTCGGTGGACAGGAACAGCCGGCAGCCGGGGTCGTTGTGGAAGCGGTCGACCAGCGCACCGCGCTCGGCCGCCGGCACGCCGCCATGGAAGAACACATGGCCCCAGCCACGCGTGGCCAGCCGCCGCATCAGCACCTGGTGGGTGCCCAGCCACTGGCTGAACACCACCGCCTTGGCGTCCGGCTGGCTGAACAGCTCGTCCAGCACGGTCATCAGCTCGTCGGCCTTCAGGCCATGGTCGGTGGCCTGGTCGACCAGCCAGGTGCTGTTGCAGACCATGCGCATGGTCTGCAGCGCACATTGCAGGCGGCGCTGGTCGGCATCGGACAGGAAGCCGGTCTTGCGCCAGCGCTGCACGATGCGGCTGACGGCGGCGGCCTGGTCGTCGTGGATGGCGCGCTGCGCATCGGTCAGCGGCAGCACCAGGGTCTTGTCCACCCGCTCGGGCAACTGCGCCAGCACCTCGGCCTTGCGGCGGCGCAGCAGCAGCGGCGCCAGCGCGGCGCCGATGGCGTCCAGCCCACGGTAGCCCACCACGCGGCCGGCCTCGTCGGTCTGCTGGTGTTCCAGCAGCAGGCGCCAGGTCGGGCCCAGGCGGTGCTGGTCCACCAGCTGCACGATCGAGATCAGCTCTTCCAGCCGGTTCTCCAGCGGCGTGCCGGTCAGCACCAGCACATGCGGGCACACGGCGGGGTCGGCCAGGCGCTTCAGGCAGCGGGCGGCCTGGGTGGCCCAGTTCTTCACCCGCTGGGCTTCGTCGATGATCAGCAGCTCGGGCGCCCAGGCTTCGGCCAGGTCGGCATCACGCACCAGGGTTTCGTAGTTGACGATCTTGCAGAACGCCTCGGCCGGCCACTGCACCTGGCGTGCCGGCCGCAGGCCTTGCAGCACCTGCACCTGTTGCCCGTCGCGCCCGGTGAATCGGGTGATCTCGCGTTGCCACTGGTGCTTCAGCGACGTGGGGCACACCACCAGCACCTTGCCCACGCCGAAGTGCCGCGCCAGCAGCTCGGCCGCGGCGATGGCCTGCACGGTCTTGCCCAGGCCCATCTCGTCGCCGATCAGCAGCCGGCCGGCGCGGGCGGCACGCAGTGCGCCTTCGGCCTGGTAGGGGTACAGCCGGGTGCGCAGCAGCTTCTGCAGCTTGGCGCTGGCCGCGCCCTTGGGGTAGGCCTGGGCCAGCACCTGGCGGCGGTGGTCGGCATCACGCACCTGGGCCACCAGGGCCAGGGCGTCGTCATGCAGCACCAGTGGGTGGCCTGCCTCGGCACACAAGGCCTGGGCCTGGCGGGCGAAGGCGGGCAGGTCGTCCACCCGGTCCCAGGGCAGCACGCCACCGGCGTCCATCAGGAACAGCGGCGCCGCCAGGCGCAGCAGGTCGGCCGGGCAGCCCTGGCCGGGG